>JANNGQ010000487.1:0-4247 GCA_031403975.1 Planctomycetota bacterium | reverse complement strand
GCTCCGACCACCAGTAGTTTCGGCAGCGTGAGCTGTTTGCGATACGTATACGGGTCCATCATCTTCCACAGCTGAGCTTCACGACCGTCTTTCGGTATTCCGTCGTCACGCACGAGTCCTTTGCTCGTGTAATCCTCAATCTGCTCGCTGTAGAATCCCCAGGTCTTCTTCTGGTGTGTCATCTGCGCCGGAAAGTTGAGAGTGTCGATCACCATCGGTGCCGTCGCGACGATCCGCGTGTCGACGACTGATGTCAGCCAGCTCGTCCAGCCTCGTTTGGACCCGCCTGTGATCACGAAACCTTTCACCGGCTGACTGAACTTTTCCTGCGAAAACTCCTGCAGTGCGTCCAGGGCTTTCACAGCACTCTTGGCCATCGGAAACAGCAGCGGCCATGTGGCGTCGCCGGTGTTGAGATACCGCAGCCAGGTCTCGGTAATCAGGTCATCTTCACTTCGGTCGCCCATCAGAGGCTGATTGGGAACCTGATGCAGCGTGGCGATGCGGGCGCCGCAGAAATTCGCCAGTGCAATTCCCATCCCCATATCTTTGGGTGCCGGATAGTTTCCGATACTGCCGCCGGTCACAAACAACAGCATGTGATCCGGATGGACGATCTTCTTTGGCTCGAACACGATCAGCGCGTGTTTCCAGACGATGTTCTGCCATTTCTGCGACGTCAGTTCCAGCCGGTACACCTTGCAGTCAGAGACGTCCTGAGTCTCCGCAAGTTTCCACCCAAAATCCGGTTCGGGACGTGCGATGTACTGGAAAATCTCCTGCGGAACATCTCTTGTTGAAATCTTCGCAGCGTCGTCAAATGCAACTCCTGTTCGGGCGATCGAAAGCACAGTGAACGTGCACAAAAGGGATCTGAGAATAAGCATCATGGTGAAATAGTTTCCAAATAGCAGGACGATCACTTTGTCGTTAGCGCGATCACACCCAGATCCAGTGGTTCACCGCCTTTGACGGTCAGCTTGATCGCGGATGATTTGGGGTCACTGTAACGATCATTGAGCTGATCAGGACCGGTATAGTCTCGCGACATTATGTTGAACACTCGCCAGGAAAACGTCAGTATGTAATCTCCCGCCGGTACGCCGTCACCGGCAGCATAAGTTGCAATTGAGAAATTTCCGTCGACGTCAGTCGCCGTCTGGGAGAATGTGGGATGTTCAGCGTCCATTCCGGCGACCGCATGACATTCCATCTGCACCTCTGAACCGGGGGCCTTGCCGTCGATCGTGATTTTCCCTTTGACGGGGCTTGTCTCCTTTCGAAAGGGTTCGTCTCCACCACAGCCGACAATTGAAATGGCCGCCAACACCAGCAGGCAACGGCGAGCGATCATGGAATTCTCCGCAGATCTGAAATGAGGAGAGACTGAGAAGTATTTGCTGAATAGAAATCGTTCTGCACGGGATCAGCAACACTCCGAAAGATTCATTGCCGACCCATTGAAATCTTTTCACGAGGCTGACCGGCAATACCAACGCCGACGGGCGGAGGGGCAACCATCCTCGAATTCAGAATTCACTCGGGATCTCGCCCTTCATGGCAGTGATCGCTCCGGCAAAAACGCTTTGCGCCACGTTTTCACTGACGAACCTCACCGAACCATCGCAGAGGGCAAACTGGCAACCACCCGTATGAAAACTGTGAAAACCATTGCCGCGGATGTTGGTACACATCGCACACGGTCCTCCATTCGCCGTACCGTCGTAGAGTGACCCCTGCAACCAGTGCTCAAACGCCAGAGCGTCGGCCCAGCCGCCGCCATTTGTCAGTCCCACGATTGCCGGAAGATTCGCCACGTTGTTTTTGTAGTAAAGTTTCACGCCGCCTGTCCGCTCGCCAAACATGAAGGTATTGGACGTGCCGTCGAGAATATCCCTCATCCGACTCGCGCGGCCGCCAAGACCCGCCGCACGCAGTGAGCCATGACGATCTCCTCCCTGATTGTTGTTGTAGGCAAGATTCCCGAAGACACCCCGCACACCGGTTGTGCCCGAGTAGTCGGTCCGACCACCTTTCCAGGTACAGTTCGCGGGAGGAACAGTCGGCCCAAACCCGTTGGCCGGATAGAAGTAGTCATCTGTCGTATTGCCGATACTGGACGCACAGAGAAACGCCGGGATCACGGTTGCTGCCATGAGCACGTTCTGGGCCTGAACCGTCGCATTGTATCCGGGCGGGCCGTTCATCATGGGTACACTGTGATCGATGGCGTTGTAGACGTTATTCTGCTCGATGTAGGGAAGCATCATGGTGAATGCCGATCGATACACAGCGCTGGGAGGTGCCACAAAGTAACCGGGCGCGAACATACTGTGCGTGTCATGGTAATTATGCATTGCCAGTCCAAGCTGTTTGAGATTGTTCTTGCACTGCGTGCGACGAGCAGCTTCGCGGGCCTGCTGCACGGCAGGCAGAAGTAAGGCGATCAGGATGGCAATGATTGCGATCACCACGAGCAATTCAATCAAAGTGAACCCTCGCTTCTTGTTTGCAGAACCACTCATGACATGCTCCTTGAAGTAGGACGAATAGAAACCGAGACAGGAAATCGCCGACACGGAAAGATGCTCTGCACAATTCTGTACAGTTGCGATTCAAAAGGAAAGGCTCGTCTGCCATTGCCTGGAGCGATTTGGTATTCCTGATTCCGGCCTGATGAGTTTAAGGAGGACAACGAAGATGATGCAGAAACCGTTGATGTTGAGTTCGCTGACCGTGATCCTGCTCTGCTCCGAACGAAACAGTCTGTACTCGGCCGAAGAGCCATCGCGTGCTGCCGAACCCGTGTTAACGTCAGTCGATTCCACGGCCGGAACAGGAGGGTTCCGGCGTCAGAATGCTGCGAACTCCGATGTCCGGATCAATTCGGAATTCGTTTTCCCGTTGAACCCTCAGCACAATCATGCACCCGGCATCGCGGAACTCGAGAACGGCGAGCTGATTGTTTCTTGGTATCGAGGCAGCGGCGAGCGGTCGGCGGATGACGTAGCCGTCTGGGGTTCACGTCTGAGATCCGCCGGGCAACCATGGAGTGAAGCATTCCTGATGACAGACACACCCGGCTTTCCCGACTGCAACACGGCGATGATGACCGACGCCGACGGACGGTTGTTTCTGTTCTGGCCGGTGATCCTTGCGAATTCCTGGGAATCCTGCCTGACGCACGTCAAAGTCTGCGATCAGCCGGTCGGCGAGGGTTGTCCGGACTGGAACCGCGATGACACAATCCTTCTGAAGCCCGCTGACTTCTCGGGCGACGCGATCAAGACGCTTGATCAGCTGCTCGAACATTTGCCGGTGGAATTGCCCGAGAAGCAGCGAGCAGAGATTGATGAAGCCAGAAAAAAACTCAGTCAGAAACTCTACCAGCGCCTTGGCTGGCAACCTCGCTGCAAGCCGACCGTTCTTCCGTCCGGTCGCATTCTGCTGCCGCTGTACACCGACACATTTTCAATTTCGATCATGGCGATCAGCGACGATGGCGGAGCCACCTGGTTCGCATCGAAACCTCTGCTCGGCTTCGGAGCGATTCAGCCGGCTGTCCTTCGCCGCGATGACGGAACACTTGTCGCTTACATGCGTGAGAACGGATTCACGGGGCGAGTCCGGGTTGCAGAATCTGTGGATGACGGACTCTCATGGGGCATTGTAGGGATCAGTGAACTGATCAACCCCGGCTCCGGCCTTGACGGAGTGCGATTGAAAAACGGCCACTGGATTCTGGTGCATAACGATACGGCCGACGGTCGCAACCGACTGGCCGTCACTCTTTCGAAGGACGAAGGAATCTCATGGACCGTCACGCGCCATCTTGAGGATCATCCGGATGGCTCGTACCACTATCCCTGTGTCATTCAGACCTCCGACGGAATGATTCACTCGGTCTACAGCTACTTCGTCAAAGACGGCAAGACGATGAAACACGCTGCTTTTAATGAAGAGTGGATTCTCGAAGGCGATCCGGATGCGAATTGAATCAGTGTCCTGACCTGAAATCACTTTGAGGCCAAAACATGAACCCGGGACGTTTCGCTCATCGGGTGCTTCGTTGGCTGATTCGTGCGGGGTTGTCCTCAATGTGCATTGGTGGTTGCGTGGCGGGAACTGCCGATGGCTTTGGAGACAGCCCTCCTCCAATCACCCAATCAGCAGCACAGAAGCGAACTGGGGTAGCTATCTTGGCGACAGGAGCAGCTGCTGCATTCATTTCCGCAGTCGCCCTTTAC
>JANNGQ010000486.1:0-3802 GCA_031403975.1 Planctomycetota bacterium | reverse complement strand
GTCGGCCACCTTCTCCCCCGATTTCGGGGGAGAAGGGACTCGAGTGAAGCGTGGGATCTCCGCACATGCAATTTAATCATTCCAAAACCTTCTGAACATCGGCATGAGACCTGCGTCGTGGAGAGAGCAGTCGCCCGTGCCGTTGTGGACTCGGGCAATTCGCTCCTGCGGTGTGAGCACGTTGAAAGGCTCATCCGTGTCCGTTGCAGAAGGTACCATCGATGACCGTTCGCATTGTCATTTCAACATTCACGGTATTCGTTTTGACATGCGGTCTCGCGTCCGCGCAGGAAGGCAAGGAGTCAATTGCATTCCGGCTGAAAGAATGGAAGAGCATGCACGTTGACAGCATTGAGGAAGCCGAACAACTGGTTCGGACGCTGAAGAAGCTGGGTTGTGAAACGAAGGTTGCACAACACAGCGGACACACCGATGTCACATTTCGTTCTGTCCGCTGGACTGATATTTCAATGGAGACACACGAAGCGGCAGATCGCTGGGAACAGTGGCTGACTTCGAATGGCTTTCAGACTCTGCATGGTCATACACACGAACCATCACGCGACGCCGTGGCAGTCCGATTTCAACAGCCCGAGTGGCAGTCTCAGCATTTCGACGACGAAGGTCAGGCGGCAGAATTTGCCTCCATGTGTCGCGGCCTGGGTTGTGAGGTCAAGGCCGCAGTTCACTCCGGACACTCCGATGTTCGTTTTCGCTGCGTGGCCTCTAGAAGCCTCGTTTGTGCAGATCATGAACAGGCGCATTCCATGCAAGCCTGGCTGGCGAAGAAGGGATTTGAGACTGAGCACGCTCACTGATCGAGCGGTCGTCTGACAGAGCTCCCTGACATTCGTTCGAGGAAATCTGATCACGTAAGTGTGTTCTTCACGTCCGTTTCAAAAGAGGAGTTGTTCGATGAAGCTGTTTCAAATCACTTCGCTGATGATTGGTATGATGCCATTCATCACACCCGCCGCCGTGTCCGCCACCGAGGACGAAGAAGCGTTTGTGGTGGCGTATCGCCTCGCAAAGCCGAAAACAATGGAGTTTGACGATCCAGCCAAAGCGAAGGCGCATGCAGCGGCGCTGAAAAAGCTGGGCTGCAAATCAACATCAGAATCTCACGACGGACATATTGACGTCACCTATGAGCAACCGCGCTGGACCGCGGTCACACTGGGATCCGAGGAACTGGTCCACAAATGGCAGGATTGGCTGAATGACGCCGGGTTTGAAACTCTTCACAGCGAAGATCCGGAGCATGAAGCCGGGCACGATCACGGACATAAACATGAGGGCGTCGAGGTGATTGCGTACCAGACGAAGGACTGAGGCAACAAGCACTTTGAACAGGCCGGAACCAGTGACGAGTTCATCGTGGTCTGCAAAGCACTGGGCTGTGAGATCAAGGAAGACGTTCACGACGGCCATGCCGACATTCAGTTTCGCTGTCTGAAACCGCGGCAAATGGAATGTCCAAGCCATGAAGCTGCGGAATCACGTGCAGAATGGCTGACCAAGCTGGGATTCACTGTGAAGCACGATCATTAAAACGCCCTCGATCGTTGTCTTTCCAGTAGGATGGGCATTCCTGCCCGTCGAGGCATCATGGATTTTGGGGGCTTGGGGGCTCTGTGACGACGACGTGAAGTTTGTGCGGAACAACGCTGTTTCGTGATTGACGGATTCTCAGAGCGTCGACAAGACTATGAGCCAGTTCCTGTCGGGAGATTTTTGACGTGTCCAGACTGCTGCTTGGAACAATGCTGATCGCAACTCAGATCCTGTCGGGATCCGGGTATGGTCGCACATTGTGTCTTCGCAGCGACGGATCGATCTGCTGTGTCCACGCGATGGCCGAAAAGTGCGGCTGTTGTGAACACGGCCACGGTCGGCAGGAATGCAGTCACGAACACGACGATGCCTGTGATCTTGTGTGCTGCATTGCCGGGAATAGTGAACCGGCCTGCGACGAAGAGCCGACTGGGCTGGATACGATCAGTCCTGAATTTCCGCTGACATCGGAGATGCCCTGCGGTTGCCGGCATCTGCCGATATCGTCAGGGTTTGCGTCGACGACGCAGAAATCGGATCAGGTCAAATCGTCTCCGAAAGCAAGTGCTTCGGAACATGGATTTGGCCATGATCACAATCGCCAGTCGATGCGCCGTGAATCTCTGGTCATGGAATGCAATCCGCATTGGTCCCCGCACTGCCTGTCTGTGGGTTTGACCATCGTTTCGTCGACCGTCATCCGCTGTTGAGACGCGTCGCTCGCGCTGCTGCGTTGATTCGCCGACGTTGCATATCAGCCAGACCGCGCTAGCGTCGGTTTCCCCGCGTATATCGACGAAACCGGATGCTAGCGCGTGGCGGCTGATGGGCAAAGCCCGCGGCCTGCAGCTGGGCGTTCAACGGAAACAGTCGCCTTCGGCTTGCCGTTAAACAAATAGATCTCACACCGGAACTTTCTCGCGTGTCGGAGACACGCTCTCTTCTTCAAAAGGAATGACCATGAAATCGTCCACTGTGTTTGCATTGTTTGGCGTTGTCGGAGGATGGATCACGCTCACCGAACCGGTGTTTGCCCAGGAGGCTCCACAGGTCGCTCAGACTCGTTCTGCGAGCCGATTGCAGGAATCACTGGATGCTGCCGGGAAAGACGGCAAGTTCACGTTCATCGTGTTCTTCAAAGAGGACTCGGCTGCTGCCCGGGAGATGCTGAAGATCGCGCAGACCGGAGCCGCCAGTCGCGAAGCGCAGGCTGTTGTCACAACGGCGCGGGCGAATGATCCGGCAGAAAAGGAACTGGTGGATCGCTTCGGGATCGGCCGTGCGCCGATGCCGGTCACGGTGGCCGTTGCTCCCAACGGTGCCGTCACAGGAGTTTTCGCGAAGACTTTGTCCGATGAGCACATGGCTGCAGCGATCGTGACTCCCACAATGATGAAGTGCATGAAGTCCCTGCAGGACAAGAATCTCGTGTTTGTGCTGGTTTCAGCCAGTGACAAGGCCGAGATGCCTGCCGGCGTCAAGTCTCTGCAGTCTGATCCGTTGTACAAGGACCGCGTTACGTTCGCTTCGATGCGAGTTGACGATCCCGCGGAGACGCGATTCATCAGCCAGATGAAGATTGATCCGCTGCGGGTGAAAGGACCATATGCCGTCCTGATTGCCCCTCCAGGCGTTCTGGTGGGCCACTTCGATTCTGCCTCCACCGGAGCACAGATTGCCGCCGCGATTCACAAGTCCGGGCAGTGCTGCGATGACCCGAACTGCAAGCACGGTGCAGCGCCGGCTCAGCAGGCCACGAAGCCGAACTCATCAAGGAAGAACTAATCATGAATCTAAGAACTCTCGTCTGGAACGAGTTGCGGGAGCGGCCCTGGTCGGTCGTTTCCAGCAGCATCGCCATCCTGCTCGGCGTCGCCGCGCTGGTGGCTATCCGACATGTGACGGTCCATTCGGAACAGGAAGTTTCGAGACAGCTTTCCAGTCTCGGTGCCAACATTCTGATTCTCCCGAAGGAGGCGTCACTTCAGAACTATTATGCGGCGGACCGCAACGGTCAGACACTTCCGGAAGAGCATGTGATGGAAGTGCTGATGGCGGGGCTGGCGGGCGTGGAGAAGGTCACGCCGAAGCTCAGCATGCCAGCCAGTCTGGGTGGGCTGGAGGTCACACTGACCGGCGTTCTGCCGCAGAGCGAGTTCACGGCTCAGGCGGCGTGGCAGACGGCGGCACTGTTTACTCCGAAGAAGCATGATGGCTGCAAAAAGGCCAGTCATGAGCCTTCAAAGGC
>JANNGQ010000485.1:0-2745 GCA_031403975.1 Planctomycetota bacterium | reverse complement strand
TCGCCGGCACAGTCAGCGATGATGCCAGCAGCACAGTGGCCAGCAGCACTGCTGTCCGATAGATCTTCATGAACGTCTCCGATTTGTGATCCCGCCTGAGATCAGGCGGGTGTCGTTGGTGGCGAGAAGTGTTGTGGCAGGATTATAGACGTTCGTCGGTCGTGTTCCAGGCAGCCGTTTACAGTTGTCCCGCAGCTCCGTCGGCGGGGATTCTATGCCTCGACGGCGGTGAACGATGAATCCCAGCCGACGGAGCGGCAGGACCACAGCAGGCCTGGTCTTCGAAGCCCTAAACAACCGGAACACGCCTGGCCACCACGATGGTGCCTCGCCCGCCGATGCGGGCGAAAAAGATGACTCGCGGAGCTGCGTTGCCGGTCGGCAGTTGCCTTCGAACGCTGTCAGCCTCGGTCCGAATCCGGCGACATTTGATTTCATAGTGCTGCGACGGATCACCACGCAGATACTGTTTAAGGTCTTTCAAACTGTTCACGAGCACGACCTCGATCTCAAACACCGCGACGAAAGCCGTGGCAGGAACAATGTCACCGGTGAGATATTCCTCTTCACTGTCCAGACGCAGCAATCCGTGTCGTTCCGCCATCACATCCAGCAGCCCCGAACGGACGATTGCCGGATCTGGATCGAAGATAAACGCCCCGGCCTGCGGTGCGACGCTGGTCCACTCAGACAGCGGATCGGCGCTGATGGATTCTCCCGTCGGCAGCACCGTCGCGCGAAACGGGAATTCGCCGGTCAGCGATCCGAACCATACGGTCGCTTCACGGCACTCACCGTGGAGGCTGATCAGTTCGATTTCGCAGCCGGGAAACTTCTGCAGGAAGTTGCTGGCAGACCCAAGCTTGATGCCGCCGCCCCCGGCAGTCCGCGTCAGCCGCTGCATCCATTCAAGATTCGGCTGATACTGTTCCAGTCGCCGCGTCGGTCGATCGTTCCCCGCGCGACGGTCCGGATCGGCGTGGACGATGGCTCCGGCCCAGTCCGAAGTCGTCACGTCTTCACAGCGTGTCAGCAGCCGTGCGGCACGTCCCCAGACGTCTGCGTTCCATCCGGCGCGAAGGCACATCGACGGCGACTGATCAACCGCGATGACTTCTGCGAATCCGGCAATCGCAGCGGCATCAACACCGATGCCGCTGCAGAGGTCGAAGACGGGTAACGGATCTGTCTGAACAGCAGTCATGGGACCGCAGATGCTGCCCGCAAACCGCCTCGCTTTGTGCTGCGCAACTTCCAGTGCGGTGCATTGTTCCAGACCGACGCGCGTGAGCCACAGCCGCTCCGCGTCCGGAAGCAGACCGGCCGCCTTCAATCGCGCCTCATGCACTGACAGTGCGGCCCTGACGAGTTCCTGATCAAACCTGGCACGCAGCGTTTTCTGTCCGGACAATTCCAGAGGAGTGCTCGCCCGAATCGCTTCAAAAATCTCCGGCGTGTCCCGCAGGCGGAGCAGCAACTCGGTTTCGGCATCGGACGACGATGCGATTGAAGATGCCGCCATCATCCGGACTTCTTCTTGATGCGAACGATGCCGTCCCAGTCGGCAGGCGCCTTGCGATCATGCTGAGTGATCATCATCGACAGAAAATCCTGAGCTCGATCTTCCGCAGGCATTCGATGCAGGTACTTCCAGGCATCGCCCCATTGGCCGGCGATGAATGACGTCAGACCTTTTTCAAAATCCGCAAGATGCTGATCGCTGAGGAGCGGCAGTCGCTGCTCAGATGGAACCAGTTCGCTGACCATCAGTGTTCTGTCCATTCCATACGGCAGCACCTGCAGCAGTCGCCGGACTCTGCCTTCCCCCGGCGGCAGTTTTTCCCGGATCTGCCGGTCGAGGAACTCATCGATCAACACCGACACATGCAGTTCCCGAGTCAGGCTTTCCAGGCGGCTGGCAAGGTTGACCACCGGCCCGAACACCGTCACCTTCACCTGCTCGCGTGTGCCGATCTTTCCCGCGACCGCGCGACCATGAGCGATTCCGATGCTGGTTTCAAAGTCCTTCAGCGGATGATCCGGATCGGCCTGTGCACGCGCGAATTCGTCCCGGATCGCCAGCGCGGCGCGGCAGGCGTTGAGCGGTGATTCGTCCGAGCTGATCGGCCAGCCCCAGAATCCCAGTGCTGCATCGCCCTGAAAATCACCCGTGACTCCCCCGAATCGCAGAATCTGACTGGTCATCACTTCCAGCGCCAGACTGACTCGCTCCAGCAGGGCCGTCAGGTTGTCAGATTCCTCTTCGGCGCGATGACTGAACCCGCGCAGGTCGCAGAAGAGCACGGTGACGTCGCACTCCCGAGGCTCCAGCAGCGATGTATCCAGATCCCGTCCGAGGGCTTCCAGAATGGGCGGTGAGAAAAACTGCCGCAGTCCCGACTGTTGACGTTCGAGCCGTCGCTGCCGCTGCAGAGCACTCACGACTTCGGCGATGAATTCTGTGAACTTGATATCGGCATGCAACCGTCGTTCGCCCGCATCCGGACTGTCGGGAACACTCCGGCCTGTCACATACAGCGCCCGGTCGCCGTTGAGATCAGCAAACGGCGAACAGAACGCCCACGCGAAACCCGCGACCTGAGTGTATCGCGAATCAGAACTGACTGCGTTGTCCCAGACATGCAGAATGGTGGTCTGCTGTTCCATCGCATTGGAAATCAGCCGCGTACTGGGCTGCATCAGCGTCCCGGTCTCGAATCGCTGCTCCTGATGAAACACCCGGGG
>JANNGQ010000484.1:0-4417 GCA_031403975.1 Planctomycetota bacterium | reverse complement strand
CAAGGTTGCGCTTTGCATCACGTTCGAGCAGTTCTATTTCATTTAGTGGGCAGCACGATCTTGTCGCCCGCATCGCCCACTTTCAACTGAACCTGCCCGGACATTCCGGGCAACAGACGAGGTTCCCCTGTCGGAAGATTTGAAAGCGGTGCCCATACGGTTCCCAGATGTGTGTCGGGATCAAGGAACTGACCGAACACATCGATATGCGAGACAAATGTCTCACCCGGATAGGCCGTCAATGTCAATACCAGCGGCTGACCCACGGCGACCTGCGCAAGATCTTTTTCCAGCACACCGACTTTCAGCCAGATGGTTGACAGATCCAGGACTTCGAACAGGTGTTCCTTTGGGTTGATGACTTTGCCGACGGACAGGTCTGCATGAGTCACCACACCGTCAATCGGGCTGATGAGTGACAGTCTCTGCTTTGCAGTCGTGTTGGACGGGTTCAGAATCTGCTCCAAGGCTTCGGCCGGAAGATTCAGCCCCATCCATTTGGCGCGAGCAATTTCGATGACTGCCCGATTCTGTTCCACGTCGTTCTGTGCTTCGATGAATCGGATCCCGGGTACGGCACCTGCCCTGCTGGCGGTCTCTGACGAGGCGACGAGCTTAAGAGACAGGTCCAGTGCTGTTTGAGCGTTTCGCAGTTCCAACTGCAGCAACTCAAGTTCCGGGCTGTCCAATTCGGCAAGTAACTGCCCGGCTTTGACGGATTCTCCCGGCGTCACAAAGAGTTCGACAATCCGTCCCGAGAGCGGAGAACTGACCATCGCATGACGATTCCACGGCGATGCCAGCGTGCCATAAGCAAGAATCGACTGAGCCAGATCCTGTGGTCCGACTTCAGCCGTCTGGACGTCCAGCGTTGTCCGAGCTGTCTTTGTCAGCACCATCTTCCCGGTTTCCGCGTTCACTTCCATCCCGCGTGTTGGAAGCGGCCTGTGTCCTTCGTGTGCCGCTACGGGCAGCGTCGTTGTCACGAGCAACAGTGCGGCAATCACACACAGTCTCTGACACATTTCGGACATGCGTTTCCTCCGGACAAATCGATGAATTGATCAGCGGCATTGGGGGTCACACGCCGACGCAGACAGTCGCTATCGTGACCTGACCTCGCCGACGTCGATCCGCTGCACGACGACAAGGAAATGCCGTCACAGCGATGAACCGCTCAATCCCTGCCGGATCTGTTTTCCGCCTTCATCTTTGCGACCGATGCGAGAGTTGCCTCCGGATTCTCCAGTGCCTTCGACTTACACCCGCTGCAGCACAAAAAGACCGGTTCTCCCTTAATGTCCAGCTTCAGCGGTGTTCCCATGGAACCCAGCAGACTGGTGCCCAGCACGGCACAGTACTTCTGAGCTTCCGCTTCCTTCCGATCTTCGGCACTCAGCTTCCCCATTGCGATTTCCACATCAGATTCACCGTGATCGTCCTTGTGATCGCCTTCAGGGTTAAGGCTGTCACCTTCGCTTTGCGAAGCTGCGGATGGCGGATTTGCGGCAGTCGGCGGTGTTTGAGTCTGGCAGCCGGCAGCAAACATCGCGACTGCTCCAGAGCAGAACAAAGTTTTCCATGCAGTACGCATTACTTTTCTCCGGTTAATTGAACACACTTTCCCACGATCTGGCGACCGTGGCTACTCAAAAATGAAGCCTTGACGAAGCACCAGGCAGATCGCCGTCCGCGGCTCTGGCAACCATGAATGCTGTGTTCAGCAACCGCTTCTTCAAGCTCACATCGCCTTGATGTAGGCGTCCGGTTCCTTCAGTTCGTCAGGCCGTTCCTTCGCGATTTTGACGAACTCATCGACGCACGGAGGACAGCAGAATTGGTAAGGACTACCGTCGATGATCCAGGTGAATCTCGCATTCGCCTTTGTTTGAGTCACCGGGCAGATTCGATCGCCAGCTTTCGGAAACATGTCGTGCGAAGAGGCAACGCCCTTGAACTTCTGTGACGCCGTGACACCACCATTGGCCTTGATATCAGCCTCCGTGTATTTTCCACCAGCAGTCAGATAGAGCGCTCGTTCTGCGTCCGCGGGGAGACTTTCAGGCATGTCCTCCGCATGGATTTCCGTGACCGTAGTGAATCCCACCCTAAACCGTTCCCCGGCGATCCGCAGGTTCGGGATCGTGACCTCCAGTTGCTTGCCCCGCAGTTCCTCGGGCAACTGTCCGACAAATTGTGATGTCTTATCGGCAGCATCACCTTCCTGGGGAACCGCCGCTAACTCAATCGAAATCGCATCCGGATCTCCGACCACTTTCACATACGCCTTGATGGACTGAATATCGACTTCCTGAATCCGGGTCTCATCTTTGCCAAGCATCAGCAGTCGGAAGTCGCCCCCTTTTTCAACCACGGCCTCAGCGTGATAACTGTCCGATCCAATCGGAACGATGATCCCTCCGTTCGCCCCCGGTTTGTGCGGATGCTCCTCTTCAGTGGCCTTCTCCGTAACACCGTCCGTCGCGGCCCCGGTGGGCATCGTTGACGTCGATGCAGACCGGTCAGTCGAAGGTGCAGACTCGATCACCGTCACGGGAGCGACGGCATCCGGGCTGGATTTCGCACCGCAGCCGACGACTGCAATTGCCAGCAACCCGGCTGGTATAGTCAACCAGCGGAATAATACACGTTGCATGGTCATAGGGAGACTCCTTTCGAATACTGTTACACAAGAGCGGTATACATAGACGCGATAGGGGATCGCGCAGTTCGTAGGGTAGGCTTCAGCCTGCCGACGTCCTCCCGATCGTCGTCTTTTCGATGAAACTGGCAGGCTGAAGCCTACCCTACGAAAACTCGGCACGAATCCCAGTTCGTCGACACGGCAAATCGACGGCGATTTCGTTCAACTGGCGCGACACCGGGAAACCGAGACAATTCAGCATTCCCCGTTGACGCAGCCTTCATCTGCCGGCCTGCAATCAGCAAGGTCCGACCGAACAGCCACTTGGGGGTCGGTCGGTATCAACAGCGGCAGACGCACAGCACAAGCAGAATGCCGGAGCCCTCGTGGTGCGGCGCGGATCTGAGTTCCGACAGGGCCAGCGAATAAGGATCCTCGGCACAGAGACGGCGAACGCACATCGGAACCATGTGCTGAGCGAGCTCAATCTGCCACGTGACCGACGGCACGGTCGGCAGCAGCGATTCGCCGCTGAGCCTGGCCGCGATCGCACGATGCTGGTGACACTGGCATTCGTGCTGTCGACCATCTGAGTTGCCAGGGCACTTCTTCGTCGAATCGTCAACGGGACAACAACAGGATTTTGGGGACTCGACACTGGCAGCCTCGAGCATGCAGCAACAGAACGACTGCCCAAACAGCGTCGTTCCGATCAGCAATATTGCAAGGTTGCGATAACACATAGTCATTTCGTCCAAATCAAGCTTCACAGCTGTCAAGAATAGCAGTCGGAGGACTCAGCGGCCAGTCCATTTTCGCCAGTTTCGATTGCCGGGATGTCTGATCAGGCCTCAAGTGATTTGTCATCCAGCCGACGTGGCTTTCTCGGCCGCCGCCATCAGGCTTGCGACTTCCTCAAGTCCTTCGACGCCGATTGCTGTCAGTTGCCGCATACCTGACTTCCAGGTGACAGCCAGCTGCTCCGGCATTTCCACAACGCTGCATTCTCTGCCGCCGCATTTTGCGGAGATAGAACGAGCGTCACCAAACCATCGGGGCTGCTCTTCGTTATGTTCGAAAACAACGAACGTCGAACCGTCCTGTCGAGCGCAAATGCTGACTGAGCATGTGCAGCACGGCATTTTCAGCACTCGAGTGGACGTCAGTTGATAGCCTTCCGGCAGACTGTTTCCGATCGCCGGTCGATATCCCAGCAGCGACTCCGCCGTTTCCAGAGATACCTCTACGCCCTGATAGTGCGTCGAAAGCCTGTCAATGGCGGCCACAGGATCCGATGCGAACCCGGAGATCATTTCGCCCAGATTCACAGCCATCTCGGCATGATCGTCGTGGTCTTTGCCGTTCCAGTGTCCGAACCGCCAGATCCCGAGACCAAGCAGCAGGCAGGCTGCAAGAACAACTGCGGTTACCCGAAATTGAATGCCCGACGGGCCTGGAGTGAATGCTGGATAAGGCCTCGGTGAATTCTCCAGCAGAATAACTATTCTCCCCCAAAGCCTGGAGGAAGACACTGGAACGTCGGCAGTCAACACGAGCGTTCCCATTCGCTCGAACGCCGCAAGTTCGTTTCTGCAGTCCGCACATGCGTCGATATGCGCACGAACCAATGCCGCCACAGCGACGGTCAATTCGCCATCATAATAGCCGGATAAGTGGTTCTTTGCCGTCAAACAGTCCATCTCATACTTCCCACCCAAGTGCCAGCAGAGCACGCTTCAGTTCCCGACGCGCTCGATTCAATTGCGATCCGAC
>JANNGQ010000483.1:0-1627 GCA_031403975.1 Planctomycetota bacterium | reverse complement strand
CACTTCATTTGTCGTTGAACTGCAATTTTCCGCCAACATCGGTTGGTTTGCTGGAATTCTGAATAGACTCAGCCACTGCAGACGTTTTGATCCTGGATACGAATGCGAGGCCGGCAAGTTGAAACACAGGAATCACTCTTGCGAGCCGAACTGGAACAGCTCTATTGCCTTCATCGGCAGGCATTATTTTCTCTGGCGCTGACGGTCACGGGCTGCCCGGGTCTGGCAGAAGATGCCGTCCATGAGGCATTTGTGCGTCTGTGTCAGATCGATAAGCCGCCTGATGGACCTCTGACGCCGTATGTGTTTGCCGCAGTCCGGAACGCAGCGATCGACTGTCGGCGTCGTCAAGTGCATCAGAGGGCACTCGCAGAATCTGTTTTTGAAAATGCTGTGGAATCGACTAGCGGGGTCAGGGATTCCGATGAATCCATTGAACAGCTGATTCGTCTTCGCCGACTGATCGACGTTCTGGAGGAGTCATCGCGTGAAATCGTGGTGATGAAAGCATTCGGCGATCTGACCTTCGATGAAATCGGACTGGTGCTGGGATTGCCGGGTGCGACCATCGCGACTCGGTACCGACGGGCGTTGCTGAAGCTGGAAGAACAACTGAGGAGAGCCCCATGAATGATCTGGAACGGCTGATCAGGAAATTGACGCTTCGCGCGCCGAGCAAGACGATGGATCTTCACGTTCTGTCACTGCTGCGGATTCGCGCCATGTCGGCTGACAAAGGCAACGGTTTTGAAAAGGCAAGCTCGGAGTCTGGAGTATGCATTCGGGAAGCCGAACCGACCGCGGAGTTCCGATCAGCCGGAAGTGAGCGGTTGGAGGTCCTTCCTGGACCGGCATCCGGACCGGTTCTCCGAAATGGCATCGCCTCGCCGTTCGCCTGGGTCGCAGTTGCTGCGTCGCTCGTGATTGGAATTGTCATCGGCCAGCGACTCCCGAAATCGATCGGGGAAGGGGCGGTTCCGGTCGGTGTTATTGACGAGGCTGACCGCGGAAAGAGTAATGCTCTCGGAAACAGTCGATTCAGCGATGCTCGCGAAGCAATCGCAGAAGTCACGGAAAGGGACGGCACACCGCCGCAGTTGGCAGAGTCGTCTGCGGAATCAAATGCGGTTTCGACGGGAGGAACGACAGAAGCCTCGGGCGCAGCGTCTCAACT
This sequence comes from Planctomycetota bacterium, assembly GCA_031403975.1. Classification (GTDB taxonomy): domain Bacteria; phylum Planctomycetota; class Planctomycetia; order Planctomycetales; family Planctomycetaceae; genus SXXK01. The sequence goes on along the minus strand of JANNGQ010000483.1, from coordinate 453 downwards.
TGTCGAATCTGTTTCAATGTCGCCGCGAGATGCTGCCGTCCAGTGGGAACAGCACACGGGGCAGGTTTTTGAGGTTGCGACTCATGTTCGAGACCGTCGATTCAACATGTGTCGGGAATGCCACCGGATCGGTGGCTGATTTGGGAAGATTGAAGGAGCGCCGTGAATTATGCATCGTTTCCGCGTAGAATCCGAGTACTGAAGTAAGGGCGGCCTGAAACCCGCCGGATTGCGTATTTCATCGGGAATTACCAATGCCTCGAAAGTTCCAGACAGCTTTTTCCAGACCTGCGACCTGTGTCCCGTCAAACTGGTGCATCCGCAGTGTTGAGTTCTTGGGTAGCCACGCTCGCCAGAGCGTGCGCCAAGTCGAATTAAGAACCCACGTTCTGGCGAACGTGGCTACGGTCGCAACCTAACTTTTTGGCTTCGACGGTGCATTGGCTTTCTTTG
>JANNGQ010000482.1:0-1740 GCA_031403975.1 Planctomycetota bacterium | reverse complement strand
CCAAATCCTCCGAAACGCATTTGCCACACTCATCAAATAGCACGACTCTTGGTGCATCGTCCGATCGAGCCAATGACTTGCCGGCGCTGAGTCGCTGGTCAGGATTCACCAGCGGCCTGCCGAATTTTATAGTGTTTTCGATGCTGGGTGGTGTGCTGGTGGTCGGTCATCAGTCAGGATGGAAGCTGCCTGCCATGTCGTCACTGACAGGCCAGGCTGCGACCGCAGCTGATGACTGGTGTGGCGAACATCTGGTGCCGGAATCGATCTGCATCGAATGCAATCCGGAGCTATCGCCTTCCGCTGAGCCATTCGGTTTTTGTCAGGAACATGGCGTGGCTGAGTGTGTGCTGCACCATCCGGAACTTGCACAGCTGAAAGGCGTGCCGCCGCAGCCGAAATATGATGCCCTCGCGGCCCTCGCACTGATGTCGCGGCCGGAGAACAACAGCCGCAACATGATGCATCTGAAGCGAGTTCAGTTTACGTCTGCGGAGAGTGTCGAAAAGTCCGGGATTGATGTGGACGTCGTGCAGGAAGGACCGGTTTCCGACGTCGTTACGGCCAACGGCGAACTCATGTTTGCGCCGACGCACGTGGCACACCTGTCGGCGCGTTCGCCAGGAACCGTAGCCCTCGTGGCGAAGACTCTGGGTGATCCCGTGGCCGCTGGGGATGTCCTGGCACTTGTTGATGCTGCTCAGGTGGGGCATGCCAAGTCCGAGTTGCTGCAAGCGCTTGCCAAAAGGCAGTTGCATCAGTCAACAGTGCAGCGGCTGACTGCGCCCGCGGAATCCGGGGCCGTGTCACAGCGATCACTGGCGGAAGCGGAAGCGTTGCTTGAGGAAGCTCGGATTTCCTGCCTCGCAGCCCGGCAGGCGCTTTCGAATCTTGGATTTGATGTCCCGGAGACTCCCGAGACTGTTGATGCCGGTACACTCGCCGGGCAACTGCAGTATCTGGGCATCTCGCAGAAACTTGTGGATGCTCTGCCGGTGGGCCATCGAACGGCCAATCTGATTCCCATCATCGCGCCACATGAAGGAGTGGTCGTTGAGACCGAAGTGGTCGCCGGAGAAGTCGTCAACCTGACGACGCAACTCTTCACGGTCGCTGACCCGAGGCATCTGTGGCTCATTCTGAACGTGAGACAGGAAGATGCCAGATACTTGTCGAAAGGCCTGCCCGTGGAATTCCAGCCGGATGACGGATCACCGGCGAAGTCCGGTGAGATCAGCTGGATCAGTCCGGCTGTCGATGAACAGACTCGCACGTTGAAAGTCCGATTGGCAATTGACAACTCGAATAATTCCCTGCGGGATAAAACCTACGGCACGGGCCGTATCACTTTGCGCCGTGAGCCCAATGCGATCATCGTGCCTCGCACAGCCTTGCAGTCGACGAGTGATGCTCATTTTGTGTTTGTCCGCGACAAGCATTATTTCGACGAAGATGCTCCGAAACTGTTCCACGTCCGACAAGTCCGATTGGGGGCAATCGAAGGCGATCATGTCGAACTGCTTGCGGGGGTTCTGCCTGGAGAAGTTGTCGCAACGAAGGGAAGCAACGTATTGCTCGCGCAGCTGCTCCGCAGCAGCCTCGGAGCCGGCTGTGCCTGCCATGATCAGTGAGGAAGGGATGTCCCGTGGGGCAGGCTTCCAGCCTGCCTCAAGCTCGGGAAAAGTCAACCTGCGCGCCGCGCTGCCCAGTATTGCCGCCGATCTGGCGCAGGGCATTGCC
>JANNGQ010000481.1:0-2185 GCA_031403975.1 Planctomycetota bacterium | reverse complement strand
GACCCCTCTACGGCCAGCGCGAAACGATGTTCGCTTTCGCGTAATGCCTCCTCTGCCCGCTTCTTGTCAGACACGTCTCGTCCGATTCCGGTGTGCTTTTGCCGCGGTCATGCATGGGGTCCGTCTGGAATATAAAGCGTCGCTGCGACAGGAACTGCATTCAGCCCTTTCCGCTGAGCTCGACACACTCGTACAGCTCTACGCGATGCCTGAGGCGCAACGAGCGCCGGTCTGGCGCGCCATCATAGGCACACCGGGACGCTCCGGCGAAGACTTGCCGATCGAACGAGCAATTGCGAACCAGATTGACTATATGGAGCGTCTGATGGTCGGCGAGGATTTGGGCTTCGTTTCCACCTGTGGCCGTCCACCGAAGGCCTGACCATGCGCAGCCGCAACCTGCTCCGGACCATCACGCCGGCTGCTCGCGCCGCCGCTGAGCCTGGGGTCGTCGGGCTCATGGCGTGTCATCAGGTCGTCGGATTTCCTGGACATGCCGAAATGCGAGCGATTTCTCCGAGTGAGGGGGACGAACTGGCGCGCGTCGGTCTGATGGACCGCATAGCCCGAATGAACAATAGGCGTACAAATACGTCGAAGATCGCCGCCTCACCGTATTGCCGAGTCTGCCAGGCGACCGCGTGTTCTGGAATCCGCTGATTCCACGCTGCCGGCGAGGGTTGGTGCATCAATGACATTCGCAGCCAGATTCGCCAGACTTCGGTTCGCCGGCCTCGCGAATCCCGATCTCTGCCGAGATCGGCTTCGGAGAACTCCCCCAACCGAGACTGCCATGAAGCCGTATCACGTTGTTTTGTGTTGGTTATTTGCCGGCGCGACCGCATTCGCCGACGAACCGTTCGATGTCCTCATTCGCAATGGACAGCTTGTCGATGGCACTGGAAACCCGTGGGTTCGGGCCGACGTCGGCATTCGAGCGGACCGCATCGTCGCAATCGGGAAGCTCGGAGACGCCACAGCGAAGGAGGTCATTGAGGCGGAAGGAAAAGTCGTTGCACCCGGCTTCATCGACATGCACTCACACTCGGACTTGTTGTTGCTCGAAGACGGCAATGCACCGAGCAAGATCCGACAAGGCGTAACGACCGAGGTGCTGGGCGAAGGAAATTCGGCGGGGCCTTCGAAGACGGGACGCTTCCAACGGCTCGCCGATTACTTCGACGAGATCGACCGCGCGGGTGTTGCCGTCAACGTGGCGTCGTATGTCGGGCTCGACAATGTGTGGCAAGGAGTCATGGGCTCATCGTTCGAGCGTCCGACTCCCGATCAGTTCGCGCAAATGAAAGTCATCCTTGATGAAGCGATGAATGACGGAGCGTTCGGCCTGTCGAGCATGCTGGCAATGCCACCCGGATCGCTTACGACGACAGATGACATCGTCGAATTGTGCCGCGTGGTGGCTCGACATGGCGGCATCTATTCGACGCACAACCGCAACGAAGGCACGGGCATCTTCGAGGCCGTGAAGGAAGCGATCGAGATCGGAGAACGCGCGGGCGTGCCGGTGGATGTCATCCATCTGAAGATCGCCGACCAGAAGTATTGGGGCCGCATGGCCGAGGTCATTGAACTGGTCGAGGTCGCTCGGCGGCGCGGCGTCAATGTGCAGGCCAACGTCTATCCTTACACGCGCGGCAACAACAATCTGGCCAGCATCATTCCGCCGTGGGCTCATGAAGGTGGCACGGCCAAATTGATCGAACGATTGAAGGACGCTTCGCTTCGAACGCAATTGAAAAAGGAAATCCGCGAAGGCTTGCCCGGTTGGTACAACCACTTCACAGCGGTCGGCGGCGATTGGTCACGGATGCTGGTCAGCGGCAAAGGCGGCTACGAGGGCTTGACGATGGATCGAGTCATCGCGACTCGCACGCAGGGCCAGGATGTCGATTCGCTCGACGTGCTGTTCGACATCCTGATTGAGCAAGGCGGATCGGTGCCGACGGTCTACGAGCATCACACCGAGGACGACATGAACCTCGCGCTGCGTCAGCCGTGGTGTTCGATCGGCTCTGACGGATCGGCCTATGCCATCGATGGCCCGCTGCGTCGAGGCAACCCGCATCCGCGCAACTTCGGTACGTTTCCACGCGTCCTCGGTGTCTACGTCCGCGAGCGAAGCGTGCTCCGTCTGGAAGATGCGATTCGCAAAATGACATCGCTC
>JANNGQ010000480.1:0-7283 GCA_031403975.1 Planctomycetota bacterium | reverse complement strand
GCAGCAACTTGTAGGGGCCGATCTGCGTTCCGGGCTTTTCGGGGACGAACGGAACATCCGTCGGGGCACCGACACCCGGTGGCGGCGATTCCAGAAAGCCTGACTCGTCTTCATAAACCCGGAGTAACGATGCGATTCGTGCGAACACGACAGCGTTATCGCCGCAGATCCTGTGCAAGTATTCGAGCCGTGCATCCGGCGACGCAATCTGGCACGCGATTTTGAAAATCGCTTCTTCGTCATAGGTCTTATCGGCCATGGAACTTCTCGCCGGAAATGGTGCTCTGCTGTTCAATGCGAGATTCAGCGCCGACTTACCCGACGAAGAATCAGAGTTTTCCCAGAATTGCTGCAGTCAAGCGTCAGGAGCGACGCTTCCGGACATCTCAACACGCAGCCAGCACTTCGCGTAGGCCCAGTCGAGATCAGCGGTTGAGGCGGAAATGCCCAGCACGGCAGCCGCCTGTTGATTCGAGAGTCCCGCAAAGAATCGCAGTTTGATCAGCTGCGATTTGCGTGGATCTTTTTCTTCCAGCTTCCGGAGAGCTTCATCCAGAGCCAGCAGGTCCATCGTGGGACCGTCGATCGCCGGTTCGACCTCCGGCAACTCAACACGCTGGTTTTGACCTCCGGCCTTGATGGTCTCTTTACGCCGGGCCTGCTCGACAAGAATTCGCCGCATGGCTTCGGCGGCAGCGGCAAAGAAATGGCCCCGCGAGTCCCAGTGCTGTGCCTGTTCCACATCCACTAACCGGATATAGGCCTCATGCACCAGCGCCGTCGCCTGCAGCGTCAGGCCGGGCGCTTCCTGGGCCATCCGGGCGGCCGCCAGCTTTCGCAACTCGTCATACAACAGCGGCAATAGTTTCTCAGCCGCCGATGGATCCCCGGATTCGACTTGTGACAGAATGCGGGTGACATCGGACATAGATCGAGACTCAGCGGCGATCGACTCTGGAGCCTCAGTGTACGACCGCCCACAACTCTTTGGCAGTCTGGAGCGACTGTCCAGTGTCTCCATTGACGTTCCCGACTTACGCCCTCAGACCTGAATCCGGAGCATTCTCCAGACTGCGTTTTCCCATTGCCGACAGCATCGGCATGGTGATCAGTGCGTATGTGGGGAACAACAACAGTCCAGATGCAGGGCCGAGTGCGATGGACAGCAGGTGGTGAACCGGAACCACGATGAATCCGGCACCCACGGTGACAAGCAGTGTCCTGATTGCAATGGAACGCACGGTCAGAGTCAGTCCGATCGCCATGATGGCAGGTACCGACAGCAAGTGGCTGAACTCCGGTGCCCAGATCGACACGACAAGACAGGTTGTCGCCTGGCCCAGCCAGAAAGCGTTCCACACGAAATGCTGATCAATCCGGCGCAGCAACCCGTGGGCAATGCTCAGCGAAAAAGTCAGACTCAGGCACCACATTGCAAAAGACAGTCCGTGACCGTACCACACAAACGGGCGAGGCAGAATCACTGTGCCGCGAATACTCGCGCTGACAATCCAGCCCGCAATCGGAGCGGCCACCATGATCAGCAGCATCGTGAACCAGACCCTCAGGGACTGTCGCAGTACAGCAAGTCTGAGCGTCTGGCGGCCATAGAGGTGAGCCGCAACTGCCAGCAGCACAATCCGAATCGGCAGACACCACCAGACCGGGAAGTGGATCACATACAGCCCGACCACGTCGAAAAATACCGCGTCTTCTGACGTCGCCGTCAGATCATCCGGGCTGCTCGCGATTTGAGACGACAGCGTCAGGGCGTGTACGCCGAAATGCTGCACACTCCGGGGGTCCAGGTTGGCGAGCGTATCGTCCGGCTGATGATATCTGTGAGCACCGTCGATGATCGCGAAGTTGAATCCCTGCCATCCAGCCTGCTGAAACACACTGAAGTCAGTGCCGTTGGGCATGGTTCGATACACGGCTGTAAACAGCGAACCCGTGATGCGCGGCCGAGCAATCGTATTCACCCACTCGCCGACAGCCGTGCAATTGCCAGCATGAGTTTCGTACATCACGACCGGCCCGGCGCTGCCTCGTGCATCAAAATTCAGCACCAGCGGGCGTTGCTGTGAAAGCGGATGTGTCCGGACGAACTGATTTGCTCCGAGCAGACCGGCTTCTTCGCCATCCGTGAAGAGCAACCACACCGGACGCTTCAGTTCTTCAGCGTTCAAGGTCAGCAGACGACCGGATTCAACGACGGCTGCCACGCAACCACCCGCATCGCCGGCACCTGGTCCGAAGGGGCATGAATCATAATGGGTCACCAGCACGAGCGGTCGCGCCGTGAGTCCGCTCTGTTCCGGCCGCCGTGCGACAATGTTATGCAGGGTTCTCGGCGGCGAGTTTTCATTTCCTTCAAGACGAGTCGATTGAACATCCACTGCCCAGCCATGTTCCTGCAGTAACTGGACGAGTCGCAATCGAACAGCATCGTTTTCAGCCGACCCTGTCGGATGCGACGTGCCGACGAACACCTGCCGGTGAATCTTCAGCGCTGTTTCCGCTGAGAACACCGGCACGCCATCGGCTGCTGACGCGGCAGCTTCCTGTTCAGAGACAACAGCAGGACCGCGATACAGAACGCAGACGATCAATTCGATCACCAGCAGCGACAAAAGAGCGAAGCAAATTGTCGCACGCTTTGAAAGTGCCATAAGACGCAGCGTAATGCACGCACCAAAAAAGTTCCTCCATGGTGCAAATTCCGGCCCTGCTTCAGTGAGAGCGGTTCCGGAATCGGTGTAACGGGTGACTGGGGCTTCCAGCCCCAGAATCTGATGCGATGCTCCAGTTCGAGCGGTTCTCGAATCGGTGTAGCGGAACTCGTGAGAGTTCCGGCCTGAAGTCTCACGACTTCAGCTACAATTTCTCGACCGCTTCCTCGGCTTGCCGTTTTTGTTGAAAACAGCGGGAAAATGCAGTTCTCCAGATCCGTCATTACGCAGTCACGTTCGCATCGGTTATTCTGCCCGCCTTTAACTGCGGCGGATTGCCGTGTGAACGAAACTCAATCGCCGAAGTGCTTCTCGATCTGAACTCATGGAAAATCGCCGACTTTTTACATTTCTGCTGACCTCACTGCTGTTCCTCTGGCTCTGGGGTTCCGTCATCGCGCCGAGGATGTTTCCGCCTCCGAAAAGACCGCCTGCCGTTCCGGTGGTTGCCGATCCAAAACGGCCTGCCGCGGATGTTCCGGCTGACAATCCCGATGAGCCGGCCGCGGCAGCCCTGAATCCCGCAGCCGAAGCAGCCGTTGTCATCGCTGAACATCCCCGGAGTAAGGCGTCGTTGGGATCACTCGATCCCGCCAGCGGCTATGCGCTGCACGTGGAACTGACGTCTGCCGGAGCTGCGATCGACAGCGTCTCGCTCACGTCACCTCAGTTTAAGGATCTGAAGAATCCGAAAGAGCAAGTCACAATCGTGGGGAAAAATACCACGACTGATCGGACGTTTTCCACGGCGATGATTGCCATCGACAAACAGCTTGAAGCAAGCAGGCAATCGCTGGAAACGGCCAACTGGAAACTGGTTGAACAGAAGTTCGGCGATGATGTTTCATCCGCCGTGTTCGAGTACGACGCTCCCGACGGCACGCTGCGCGTCCGCAAGTCGTATTCGCTGCCCCGGCTGAAACTCACAGGCGAAGAGCTGGAAGCAGCATGGCGGTCCGATCCGTCATTCTACATCGTGCAGGTGACCTTCGAAATCATCAATCTGTCGTCAACGCCGCGCACGATCGACTACGAGATTCAGGGCCCGGTTGGTGTGCTCCTGGAGAACGAAGAACACACTTCGAAGTACCGCGACATCCACATCGAGTTTGTGGGCGATGCCAAAGCGGCAACACTTGCGGCATCGACCGTCAAGGGTTACTGCGATGACCTCGAAGAAATATTTCAGCGTCCGGCGACTCCCTCGGAGCAGCGAACTGAACTTCGTGACGAACACGAATGGACGTCTGCTGTACGCTATGCGGGCGTCGATGTTCAGTTCTTCGCGGCGTTGATTGCTCCGCTGGATGACCGGACTGCCGAAGACCGGACTGAGAAAAAAAGGATCGATCGCACTTACCCGGTTCTGATCAGCGCGGATCCTGCAGAACCAAGAAAGTCTGACGTCAGCATTCGTCTGGTTTCGTCGCCGATCACACTGAACGCGAAGGGTGACGGCGATTCCGTGACTCACAAATACGCATTCTTCGTCGGCCCGAAGCGCAGCGAACTGCTCGATCCCGCGCCGCTGTCCGCCACTCAAGTGCTGAACTACGGCTGGTTCGGCGTTGTCGCCCGGGGAATGCTGTTTCTGCTCGGCGGATTCTTTGGCCTTGGGATGCCCTATTTCCTTGCCATTATCTCGCTCACGGTGCTTGTACGAGGCTGCCTGTTTCCGATCTCCCGCAAGCAGGCGATCAGCGCAGCCCGGATGAAGGAGCTTCAGCCGCAGATTACTGCGATGAAGGAAAAGTTCGGCGATGACAAGGAAAAACTTGCCAAGGCCCAGATGGAACTCTGGCGGAAGAACAAGATCAACCCACTGGCCGGCTGCCTGCCGCTGTTTCTGCAGCTGCCGATTTTCATCGGGCTGTACACGGCGCTGAACGCGGCGGTCGATCTTCGGCTGCAGACCTTTCTGTGGATTGAAAACCTTGCGGCTCCGGATGCTCTGTTCCGGTTGCCGTTTGTGATTCCGTTAGGACTCGGCCGCGATTTCAGCATTCTGCCGCTCTGCACGGTCGTACTGTTTCTGGTGCAGCAGAAGATGTTCATGCCGCCCGCTCAGGATGAACAGCAGGCGATGCAATACAAAATGATGAATATCATGACGGGCGTCATGGGCTTCATGTTCTGGCATCAGCCAGCCGGTCTGTGCATTTACTTCATCGCCTCCAGCCTGTGGAGCATCGCAGAAAGGACTCTGCTCGGAACCGGTAAGGCCGCAGCCACAACTGCCGGATCCGTTCAGGTGATCGAGCCACCATCAGAATCCGCTTCCGGAAAGAAGTGGAAATTGAAGCCGATCGGTCCGGAAACCGACGCACCGCGGAAGCCGCCCGGTTTCCTCCAGCGGATGCTCGACGCCGCTCAGGACGCGCGCGAACAGGCCGACCGCCAGCGCGACAAAAACGACCGCAAGGGCAAGAACTCGGATCGCAAAAAGTAGAGCAGGGCAGGGGAACTGTCGGATTCGCCGCGATGCCTCGTGGGGCAGGCTTCCAGCCTGCCTGGATTCCTTGTGGGACAGGCTTCCAGCCTGCCTGGGCTGGAAAAAAAGCATGTGTTTTTGAATCAACAAGGCCGGCTGAAAGCCAGCCCCACGATAAGGCCACTCGGCCATTACGATTCCGGCACCAGCGGCTTCGACGCGTTCACTCCCATCGCACCCGCGGCGGCAATCAAGTTGATGACCGCACAGGTCATGAACGCATACTGCCAGCCAAGAAGCTGGGTCCCTGCGGCACCGACGATCCAGCCGAAGAGCTTCGGCGAAAGAGCGGCTCCCAGGTTTCCCCACATGTTGGCCCAGCCGAACGCCGACCCGATGTGTCGACCGCCGACATCCTGACCGAAGGCCCAGCAGGCGGGGGTTCCAAGGTCCGTCGCCAGTCCCACGATCGCCAGACACATCGTGGCACCGAATGCAGTCTCCATCATCATGGTCGCAAGCAAAGCCGCGGCAACGATGATCCTTGACAGTGCCATCGCCAGTGAACGGCCCCATCTTGGACCAAAACGCTGAGCCAGAATGTCGGTGAACGCTCCTCCAAGGAAGAGTCCCACGATGCCTGCGACGAGCGGCAGACTCTGCATCCAGCCCTGACCCTGCTGAGTCGTCGCATAGACCTCCTTCAGATACTGCGGCATCTTGGTCACAAGAAAAGCCCAGCCGAGATTTGCCGAAAACTGAACGAAGCTGTTCATCCACATCGGAAACGACAGCATCAGAGCCATGATCGGCGGTGCCTGCTTCGACCCGGTTGTCGCTGCCGCTGCCCGGTCTCCGTGACCGATCAGAGCCAGCTCAGCGGAATTCACCGACGGATGCTCATGCGGCCAGTCGCGGAATCTCCACACAAATATGCCCGCAAAGACCAAACCCACCGCACCGTAAAGCATCATCACCGGACGCCAGCTTGTGATGGATGCTTTGGCATCATCCGGTGCGGTCCACCATCCTCCGCCCAGTGTCCACCAGAGCATCAGCTGGATCGTCAGGATCGGAGCGAGTGCTCCTCCCAGCCGACCGCCGATCGAGATGATGGAACTTGCCAGTCCCCGTCGGCGGATCGGAACCCATCGCCGCGCCATGCTCGCCGCCACCGGATAGGCGCCTGCCTGAGCAATTCCGCAGGCAAGTCTCAGGAGCAGCACCGCAGCAAGTCCGTTGGCAAGTCCCAGCAGCCCGGTACACAACGACCACAGAACGATGTAGGCACCCAGAGTCCATCGAGCCCCGAAACGGTCTCCCAGCCAGCCAGCCGGAAGTTGCGCCAGGGCATAGGTCAGAAAGAATGCTGCGAGGACAGTGTCGAGGTCCGCCGGCTTGATTTTCAGATCTTCTGCCACTGCAAATGCCGCAGTGCTGATGCAGATTCGGTCCAGATAGAGCAGCACCGCTGCGACTGTCGCGAGCATCACCATCCGGTGACGAACCACCGTAGGCAGGTTCCCGGAATCAACGTCGGAACGGACCGCATACGGATTGCTCATGCCTGCCACGGCTCCACAGATTCGAACGGCTCCAACGGACGTCGCCGATGATGAAACGTCAGCTCAGACAAATCCGCCGTCGTTGCGCCCTGCGTGTTCACGCGAATGAGCCGGCTGCAGACGCTGAGATACGCCGCCACCGGAGCATGAACTCCCTTGATGACGATGGCCGCAAAGTCCTCCGGACGAAGGCCCTGAGACAACACCTGGTGCAGACTCAGCGGTGCCACTCGCTGCGATGTGGCGATCACTGTGACTCCCGACAATCCTTCAAGTACGACTGTCGTTCCCTGATTGAAGTGTGAGTACCCGCCATGCCGGACTTCCGGCTCCGAAAACCGACCGTCAGTGACGCGAATCACCCGAAATGAATCTTCAATCGGCGGTCCATGCCGCTCCGGATCAAGTTTGCCGCCGACCGAAAGCCGCACGGTCTCGCCAACGCCCGCGCCGACCGCAGCCTGAACAGCAGCAGGATCTGCAACAATCGTCAGGATTCGATTTCCATCAACTCCCAGGCTTTCATCAAGTCCCTTCTCCCCTTCCCAGGGGGAG
>JANNGQ010000479.1:0-3151 GCA_031403975.1 Planctomycetota bacterium | reverse complement strand
CGCAGACGTTCTCGATGGCTGTTCCGCGTTTTTGCGGGACGCAGCCCCCCGGCATCCGGCCGAACTGCCGGTCGAAGAACCTCGCCATGCGGAAACAGAACAAGGCGACCACAATAGTTGATCAACTTTTTGAGTCGGGCGATGTTCGCCCGGCCGTCGAAAATACATCAGGTCAGCCAGATTGCTGACCCTCTGAAAACAGCGTCGTCACATGAAAAAAGAAATGCTGATCAACGTCCTCCAGCCGGAGGAAAGTCGGATTGCAATTGTTGAAGATGGAGTCCTGGAAGAGTTGTACGTCGAACGCAGCAGTGCTGAAAACTACGTCGGAAATATCTATAAAGGCCGGATCGTCAACATCGAGCCCAGTATCCAGGCGGCTTTCGTTGACTTCGGCGTCGGACGCAATGGATTCCTGCATGTCAGCGATGTCGAATACCAGTATTACAGGCATCTGGTGAAGGACGAGCCCGACGAAGAACCGGATCCGCGGGACGCCGGACGAGGCGGTCGGCCTCCGAAACATCTGAATGAACGCAACGCCCGCAACAAGCCTCCGATTCAGAGAATCTTTCAGCGCGGAAGCGAAGTACTGATCCAGGTCATCAAGGAAGGCATCGGAAACAAAGGTCCGACGCTGTCGACCTATATCTCAATCCCGGGACGCTATCTGGTTCTGATGCCGGGACTGCAGCGCGTCGGCGTCAGCCGCAAGATTGATGATGAGAAAACCCGCCGCCAGCTGCGGCAGACCATGAAAGCCATCCAGCCGCCCGGCGGACTGGGATTCATCATTCGCACGGCAGGGATCGACCGCGAAGAATCCGACCTGCGCCGGGACCTGAATTACCTGCTGCGCTTGTGGGAGACCATTGTCCGGAAGCTGAAGAATGCTCCGGCACCGGCTGGTCTGTACGAAGAAAGCGATATGATCATTCGCACGATTCGTGATATCTACACGGGCGAAATCGATACCGTGCTGATCGACGAAGATGCGGCCTTCGAACGGGCTCGCGAGTTCATGAAGATCGTGATGCCGACGCACATCAACTGCGTCAAACGCTATGAGGGCACAGAGCCGATCTTCAACAAGTTTGGTATCGAAGAGGAAATCGCCCGCATTCAGGACCGGCATGTGCCGCTGCCCGGCGGAGGTTCGCTCGTCATCGATCAGACCGAAGCCCTTGTCGCCATCGACGTCAACAGCGGCAGTTTCCGCGCCGACAATGATGCCGAAAAGAGCGCTTACATGATGAACCTCCGTGCCGCCGACGCCATCGCCCGTCAGATCCGGCTCAGAGACCTTGGCGGTGTGATCGTCAACGATTTCATCGATATGCGGGAAGAACGACACCGACGCGGCGTCGAACACGCCCTCCGTGATGCCGTCATGCGTGACCGGGCTCGTACGCGGGTCCTTCGCATCAGCCCGTTTGGTCTGATTGAGATGACGCGCCAGCGCATTCGTCCTTCATTGCGGCGAAGCGTTTATGAAAACTGCCCGAGCTGTAACGGGGTAGGGCAGGTCAAGACGGCCGAGAGTCTATCCATCGAAGTCATGCGACTCGTCATGGCGTCCGCGGTCCACGCAAATGTTGCCAGGATTGTTGTCGAAGTCCACGACCGGGTCGGCAATTACCTCAACAACCGCAAACGCAAAGATATCACCCGGATCGAAGACGAGAACGAAATCACAATCAGCATCGTGACCAAATCGGACGTGTTCTTCGAACACATGACATTCCGCGCCGAAGACGCAAACGGTCGCGAAGTCAGCCTCAGTTAATGGGATGCGCGGATTCACCAGTCGCCCGTGTGCTCTGCAGCTGAAAGATCATGGTCCCGGATGTGTCCTGGTGAACCAGTTCGAGCCAATGTGCTGAATCGCCTGCTCCTTTTTCTGCCGCTGCAGACACCTGCCGTTCCTGGATCACGACATACTGAACGTCTGACTGAACCATCCTTTCCAGAGATGCTGGCGAGAACGGATCATTATGGAATACCTTCTGATGCTCAAAATGCGATTGAGGAAAGAACCCTGAATAACCGTTCAGAACCGGAATATGGAGCGGCGTGGTGCGCAGCATCCAGCGAATGGTCGTGTCAAAGTGCCCGACAGACTTACCCTCAGCATAGGGCAGAAAAATAACACATTTTTCCGGGGCGAGATTCGTCCGCAGAAAAGTCTGCCACGGAAACACCTGCGACAGATCCGGAACACCGATGACCTTGATGGGCGACGGTGGCACTTCCAGTGAGAGCAATATGCCGATCGTTGTCAGCAAACAGGTCGCCGCCGGGCCTGCCCATGACTTTCCTGCAGGCCGGATTCTCCCCAGCCAGCGTCTGAGAGTATCGAATCCGACAGCACAAAGCAGGATCACGCAAAGCTGAAAGAAATACCCGAATCGAAAGGCGCTGCGCACCTGAGACATTCCCGGACACCATTCGCTTAAGGTCATCCACGGTTTCCAACCGGCGATCTGCAGATTCGTTCCCAGCGAAAGCAGCATTGAAATAATCGCCGTCAGCAACAGGTACGCAATGGCCCGCCGGACTTGAGGTCTGGCTCGTGCTCGCAGCTCATTGAAAGCGAGGAGTGCAAGAACAGTTCGACACCACCCGGGTAATAGATGCCATGGACGATTCTCGCTGTCATCCGGCAGCCGAAAGAATGCCGTGGGAGACACCCCCAGGAAATCTGACCATTGTGCGGACAGCTCAGCGACCAGTGATTCTGTCCTTTCGAACTGGTACTGCTGAACGGTGCGAAACATCGGGAACAGCAGGGGCGTCAGCAGGCCGACAGCAACAATCAGCGCTGCGACTGCACCAGGCAGCCAGCGCCGGAGATGCGTCCAGGGTACGAAAACCCAGATTGAGCAGGCGGTGAGTAATGTGAAGAAAAGTCCGTGGTGAATCGACACTGCGAACACAGAACTATGAGCGGCGCCGAGCTCCGTGCCCTTCAGTAAGACCGTACGCCATTGGCGGTGTGAGCTGGCCGGTTGTTGCTGCTGCGTGACGGCAGAACGAAGATCAATCGTGGCCGTGATCGTCCAAAGGATGGGCCAGAGAGGCATGAGCTGGAGGACGTCACGCTGTGCATGTGCCAGCGGGTGCAGGACCATCGCAATTCCTGCGATCAGCC
>JANNGQ010000478.1:0-4877 GCA_031403975.1 Planctomycetota bacterium | reverse complement strand
GTCTCGGACAACCTCCGCAAAGGTGCCGCTACAAATGCCGTGCAGATTGCAGAACTGCTGGCGAAACACATAGTGCAGACTGGTAGTGACTAGCCGTCCTTTGCGGGCTTCAATGTGCCTCGCCGCTCGGCGGCGAGATTCTCCGCCACGGAGTGGCGGAGCACATTAAGCTGCCTGTGAAGGCTGTCCGGACCTTGAAAAGAGACGACCATGTTTTTGCGACTTCTTCTTACCACGTTCACTCTCTCAAGCAGTCTCGTTGGTTGTAACGAGGCTGGTTCGCCCGACATGAATGCTCGGAAGACCCTGACCAGTCCCCGGCGAATCGCCGTCACCAGTCAGGTGCTGCTGGAAATGACTCAGGCAATCTGCGACGACAGTTTCGAAATAGTCCAGCCGATTCCGGATGGAATTTCGTCCAGACACTGGGAACCCTCGGGAGATGCGGTGCGCAGTCTGCAGCAGGCGAAGCTCATCCTGATCAGCGGAGCGGGGTATGAGCCGTGGAAGGACCGCGTCTCGCTGCCCGGGTCTCGAGTCAAAGATACGGCAGCCGGTTACTACGGTGAGTTCATTCGCATTCCTGACGCAGTGACTCACCAGCACGGGCCCGAAGGAAAGCACGCTCATCCGGGCACTGTGTGGGCCACATGGCTTGATCCCGAACTGGCAGCTGGTCAATTGCAGCAGGTGACCAATGCCTGTGTGAGCATCGCCCCGGACCAGAAGTCCGATCTGGAAACGGCCGCGACAAAACTGAAGGCGCAACTCGCAGCATTGAATCCGCTCATTTCGGAACTCCGGGAATTACCGCAGGCCGGGAACTTGCAGGTGTTCTCGGACGGCCCGTTCTATCAGTATCTGACTGTGCGGATTGACTGGCCTCTGAATTACATGCATTGGGACCACAGTGCCGAAGAACTTTCCGATGTGAACAAACACGAGCTGACTGACCAATTGGCAAAGTCACCAGCCTCGCCGCGCCGGATATTCCTGCTGAGTACTCAGCGCGCAGCGTCCGTCGAAGAATTCGTCGTGAGCACCGGCCTGAAGGTGGTTCGCATCGATCTCTGTGAAGCACCGATTGACCCCGTAACCTCATTCAGTAATCGTTTGCGGGGAAATCTGGAACGACTGAAGGCTGCGGTGACACAGTGAATCAGAGTCCTGCTGCTCGCGGAGCAAAGTAATGGAGACAATTGGTCATGCCGTTCTGCCGACGGGATCAAGCGCGAAACCGCATGTTTCGCCGCGACGGGTTCGCTGGAAGTCCGGCCTGGCTGTAGTCGCCTCAGGGCTCGCGGCGACGTGGGTGGCCGGGCGCATGGCTCCGGACGATACCAACCGGATGATCCGCATCTTCATGGGCATCGGGCTGACGTATCTGGCACTGCTCATCTGGTGGTTCCTTTTTTCCGGTGTCAAAATCTGGGTTCGCATTGGCAGCTGGATTCTGCTGACAGCCGTGTTGATCTGCGCCGCGATGGCCAGTGTGAAAAACGTCTCCTTTGAAGGCGACATGAAGCCGCATTTGCAGTTCGTGTGGGACCCGCCCTCGCCGAGTGAGCAGGCTCAGAAGTGGCTGCAGGAGAATGCACCGTCGGAAACGTCATCCACAGTGGTTCCCGTTGCAGAATCGCCCGCCGCGGTGATAGTCCCTGCGGCGAGCCCACGTATCGTGATTGCGGACACCGACTGGCCGAGGTACGCCGGTTGGCACGGCAATCGAGAGATCAGTGAACCGCAGTGCACCTTCGACTGGCAGCAGCATCCTCCGAAAGAAATGTGGCGGCATCCGGTCGGTGATGCCTGGTCGTCATTCGCCGTCGTTGGTTCAAGGCTCTGGACTCAGGAACAGCGTGGCCCGATGGAATGTGTCGTCTGTTACGCCACGGACACGGGCAGGGAACTCTGGCGGCGCGAAGATTCGGCTCGTTACGAAACCCCGCAGGGAGCTATCGGGCCACGAGGCACACCGACCGTCACTGAGGATGCCGTATTCGCACTCGGTGCCACCGGGATCCTGAATGCCCTCGATCCGCTGAACGGCGAGCAACGCTGGCAGCGCAACATCTGCGCCGATGCCGATGCCGAGATGATCGAATGGGGCATGAGTGGTTCTCCATTGGTTCACGGACAGACGGTTATCGTTGATGCCGGAGGACACAAGGACAAGGCGGTGATCGCCTATGACCGCAGGACCGGCGACATCGTCTGGGCCGCAGGAAATCATCAGGCGGGCTACGCCTCTCCTCGAATGGAACGCATTGGCGACGTCTTGCAGCTGATCGTGTTTCACGGTGATGGACTTGCGGGACTGGATCCGTCGAACGGCACGCTGTTCTGGGAGTATCCGTGGACCAATCAATACAAAGTGAACGTGGCTCAGCCGATGCTGTCGGGAACACAGATCCTTCTGAGCAGCGGTTACGACGCCGGCTGTGTCCTGCTGGATCCGACCAGACTGACGGACGGCAAGCCCGCCGAAGTCTGGCCTCCGAACAAGAACCTTAAACTGAAGTTCAACGAAGCCGTTCAGCGCGGTGACTTCGTTTTCGGACTCGACGACGGCATTCTGGCCTGCATTGATGTGAAGTCCGGCGAGCGAACCTGGAAGGGTGGTCGCTATCGGTACGGGCAGATTCTGCTCTGGGGTGACAAGCTCATTGTGCAGTCCGAAGCCGGCTATGTGGCGGTCGTCGAGGCCAATTCCGAGAAGTACATTGAGGTGACTCGTCTGGAAGCCCTTAACGACCGAACCTGGAACATGCCGGTTGTGAACCAGGGCCGGCTCTTTGTTCGCAATGCTGCCGAGGCAGCCTGTTATGAGCTGCCGCCTGCGGAATAGAGTCCTGGCATTCTCGTTCGCATTGGCCCGAACATTTCTGTTCGGATGGCCCATCGAAATCACGGACCCGTCACCTGTGGTGCCGTCATCACAGCAAGGCAGGCTGCGGCCGCTGTTGCCACGTTCAGCGACGAGACTGATCCGAGTGGCGGCATAGACACCAGCTGATCGCAGCGTTCCCGGGTAAGGCGTCGAAGACCAGTGCCTTCATTGCCAAGCACCAGCATCCAGTTCCGATCACGCTGTATCGTGTGGATCGTCGACTCCGCCCGTTCGCATGTTCCAAGCACCCAGATCTGGTTCTGCTGTGCCTTTTCCAGGGCCTGCGACAGATTCGCTACGACGGCGAACGGTACATGTTCGGCACCGCCTGCAGCAACATCGCAGACCGTGGCATTTACGGACGCACTGCGGTCTTTCGTCAGCACGATGCCTCGTACTCCGAAGAACCCCGCCAGCCGGAACAGCGCACCGAGATTCTGCGGGTCCTGAATCTGATCGAGTGCCAGCCAGAGCCCATTTGCACCGCTATCGGTGTTCCAGAGAATCTCCAGAGGAATCGGCGACGGCGGTTCAACCGTTGCGGAACCTGCACCGATGCGTTCGGTGTCCCGGGATTCCCTTCCGCCTTGATGATCTGCAGCGCCGATGCGTGTCGGGACGCCGCACTTGCGAGCAAGCTCCATCACGGAATTCCAGGCATCACCCGGGTGCTCGGATTGGACTCGGACAAGCTTTACGGCCCTGGGGCGTACCTCCAGAGCGGCCAGAATGCTGTGCGGATTGCGAAGATCGAGCATGTGGTTAAGCGTCGCACTCCGGCAGAAACTGCCGACGGAAAACCTCGTGTATCCGGGCAGAAGTCCGCCTGTCAGGCAAGTGTTCTGATGTGGTACGTTAATTCACTGTCCCGGAGACCGCGAACGATCGATGAAGAATCAATGACGGATTCGCAACCACATGACGATGGTATCGCAATGGACTCTGTGAAGCACAAGGGGCGGCAACCGGTCTTCACAAAGCCGGCGCCTCGATCGTTGACGCCGCCTGTGGAGTCGAATCGTCCGTCGAGCCTGACGTTTCGTCCGCTCACCTATCGGGAACTCAAGCGTCGATTCTGGCACATGGCTCCCGGCCTGCTGCCTCTGTTGCTGCAGGTGATTCCGCATCGTGATCCGATTTCACCGACCTTGCGGTGGATCATCATCGGTCTCTGCGTCGTGATCGCAGGCCGGATCCTGCTGGGCTTCAGTCAGATTCAGCGCCGTGGCGAGGGTGCCGGAATCGCAGCCGTCAGCGGATATACACTTTCGGTGTTACTGACGGCGCTGCTGTTTCCGCAGCATCTGGAACTGGGGTTGTCAGTTCTGTCAATCCTGGCATTCGGAGACGGGTCAGCGACGCTCATAGGACTCACTCTCCGCGGCCCGCGTCTGCCCTGGAACAGCGGCAAGTCCTGGAGCGGGCTGATCGCCTTTGTGATCGTGGGTTCGCTGATGACCAGCTGGATCTACTGGGGTGAAGCGAACGGTGCCGAGGCCGCTGATCCGGCGGTTTCGTTTGGCTTCGCAATCGTGCTGACATTGCCGGCAGTGCTGCTCGCCGGGCTGGCGGAATCCGTGCGGTCAAGAATCAACGACAACGTTCGAGTCGGCATCGTGGCCGCCGTGGCACTGGTTCTGCTGCATGCGCTACGGCCACGTTGATCTGAGATACCTGGCTTCTACTTTTCGGACGTAGAACTACTTCGCCAGTCCCACATTCGACCCCAACGGCCTCGTGCCGTTGGTGAAGCAGATGGAGAGCTAAAGAACGCCAACCAAGAGCCACCCATTCTTCCCGCATTGCCCCCGAAGGCGGCAATGCGGGAAGAATGGGTCGGTTTGTGGAGTGTTGCACGGCTAGCTCTCCATCTCATTCACCATCCAGGCGAGCTGGATGGGGTCGTTACGGAGAATCTGGAACAGTCCAATTAGGGTCAGTGCCAACCTCGAAAGCCCCGTCAACCGGCCTGTCGGCCACCTTCTCC
>JANNGQ010000477.1:0-3592 GCA_031403975.1 Planctomycetota bacterium | reverse complement strand
CACCTATGGCGCTGCTCGGCCTTTTAAGTCACCAGGACGGTACAAAGACTCATGAATCCCGACCGGAATATCGGCCACGGTTGCCATTGAGCACTTTCGCGTTTGCAGTGGCCCAACTCTTTGAGCAGACGAACGAAAAGGTTCTTTCAATTGACCGCCTGCTACATAGCAATGGATTTCTTGCGGCACCGCCCTGCGGCGCGTGGCCACCATCGAGAGCATTGGCTCATCCACCCGGATCGAGGGCAGCAAGCTCTCCGATCGGGAGGTGGAACAGCTGCTGTCGAACCTGGAGATCAAGTCCTTCGCCACCCGCGATGAGCAGGAAGTAGCCGGCTACGCTGAGCTGATGGACCTTGTGTTTTCGTCTGGGCCCGGCCATCCGGAAATCCTTTTCCCCTCATCTGCGTTATCGTCAAGCCTCCTATTGTCGGCACAGTGTTCCATCCGCGTGAAGCTCTGAGTTGCCATTTCCCGCAACCCGTACGGTCGGGCGACACTGAGTCCCGGCAGATTATGCCGGTCCGTTTGATTTGAAATGTCACATCTGAGATTTCCTATTCGGTGTATCCGCAGCGGTCTGGACATCACTGATCACGCACCGTCGTAGTATTCTCCGCGTACGCCCGCACCCTGACCTTCTCCTCCATTACCAGGCAAAGACCCGACGCTAGCGCGTTCGGCTGTCGTTGAGCCCCTTTCGTCGATTGATTGTGGACGTTCGTTCGCCGCAGCGGAGGTCGTCTACTAAACTCAGCAGCGTTGACATCCGCCCTTCAATTGCCCGTTCCATCATCGGAGCCGCCCTCATATGCCCGTCTTTCTTGGAATCGACATCGGGACCAGCGGCACGAAAACTCTGGCGATGCGCGAGGACGGTGAGATCCTTGCATCGGCGACGGAAGAGTATCCGCTGAGCAGTCCGAAACCGGGGTGGTCGGAACAGGAACCGCTCGATTGGTGGACCGCTTCGGTGAAGTCCCTCAAGCGCGTGATGAAGCTGGCAAAGCTGAAGCCCGCAGATATCGGCGGCATCGGGCTCAGCGGTCAGATGCACGGCAGTGTGTTCCTTGACAAATCCGGAAAGGTCATCCGCCCGGCACTGCTCTGGAATGACCAGCGCACGGCTGCCGAATGCACTGAGATTGAATCGCGTGCCGGAGGACGGGACAAACTGATTCAGATGGTCGCCAACCCGGCGCTGACGGGGTTTACAGCGCCTAAGATCCTCTGGCTGCGGAATAAGGAGAAGAAGAATTTCGACAAAACCAGACAGGTGCTGTTGCCGAAAGACTACGTTCGTTTTCGGTTGACCGGCGACTTTGCAACCGAGGTCAGTGATGCTTCAGGAACGCTGCTGCTGGATGTCGTGAATCGAGCATGGTCGAAGGAACTGCTGCAGAAGCTGGAGCTGGATGCCGGACTGCTTCCAAAGGTTTACGAATCAGAGGATGTGACGGGAGTTCTCTCGGACTCCGTCGCCGAAGAGTTGGGGCTGAGGGCGGGAACGCCGATAGTCGGAGGCGGAGGAGACCAGGCGGCCAGCGCGGTGGGCAACGGGATCGTCGATCGAGGAGTTGTCTCTGCGACGATGGGCACGAGCGGCGTGGTGTTTGCTCACAGCGATGAGGTTCAGGTCGATCCGGCCGGACGGCTGCACACATTTTGCCATGCTGTTCGCGGCAAGTGGCATATGATGGGATGCGTCCTGTCTGCCGGCGGAAGTCTGCAGTGGTTTCGCAATCAGTTGTGTCAGGCGGAGATTGCCGCAGCGAAGAAGCGGAAGATTGATCCTTATGAATTGATCACCGCTGAAGCCGCAACTGCTCCGGCCGGAAGCGAAGGCCTGTTTTTCCTGCCGTATCTGACTGGCGAACGAACTCCGCACGCAGACCCGAACGCGCGAGGTTCCTGGATCGGGCTGAGTCTGCGGCATGGAAAGAGTCACATGGCACGATCCGTCATGGAAGGCGCGACTTATGCGATGCGGGATTCTCTGGAGATTATCAAGTCGATGAGCATACCGGTGAAGGAAATCCGAGTCTCCGGAGGCGGAGCTCGCAGTGCATTCTGGCGCCAATTGCAGGCCGACATTTACGGACAACCAGTCGTCACGATCAATGCATCTGAAGGCCCGGCGTATGGCGTTGCACTGCTGGCGGCAGCCGGAACGGGTTCGTACAAAAACGTTGTTGAAGCCTGCCAGGCCACGATCTCAGTCGTTACGAAAACCGGCAGCAAGGCGGCAGCCACAAAGACGTACAACGCCGCGTATCCGATCTACCAGCAGCTGTACCGGTCTCTCAGAAGTGACTTTGCTGCGATACAGCGATTGATTCAGTAGTTCGACTGTCCCATACCATGAGACCCACAATGCAAACGAAAACCATGCCTGGAATGATCTTCGGCCTCCTGCTGTTCTGTTGCGGCGGAGTTCTTGTCGCTTGCGAAGCGGATGAGCTCAGAGAACGGGCCACGGGAATGCGAAAAGAAGCCTCCGTTCTGGCTGAACAGGGGAACAAGGAGCAGGCCGAACGGCTGGAACAGGAAGCTGCCGAACTGATGGAAACCGCAGAGCGAATGGAATTGAAGTCCAGAGATCGAGGTAAAACTTCAGATCGCCCCGAGACTGACAAAGAAGTGCATCAACTCAAAGACCGGCTGCAGGATCTGCTCGCCAGAGAGCGAGAATTGAAGGAGAAGACGGGCTCGGAGCAAGAGTCGGCCGAAGTGCGTGAGCAGATTTCCGGCATAGAACGGGAACTCAAACAGATCCATGCACACCATGCCGGGAGGGGTGAACTTCCCCTGGAATTCCGAGCCCGGGCCGAGAAGCAGGAAATCGCCAGTCGTCGTATCCACCATCTCCAGTTGGCCGCCCAGAACCTCAAAATGGCCGAGGAGCATGACCTTGCGCACAAGCTCCTGGAGAAAGCTGAAGTGATGCAGCGAGAAGTGCAGGAAGCCAGGCAGCAATTGACAGCGGAAATGCAGGGAGCCCGGGAGCGCCACGGGGAAAACGGGCCGGATGTCGTGCGAGAACTGAAAGCAGAGATCGAACGGCTCACGGCCGAGGTCAAAGAACTCCGTCAGAACGTTGAGCAACGTTGATGGATGGCTTCCCGGCAGTTGTGTTCCCGCCGGAACAGGCCCGACCGCTCCTCACGCTGAAGCGGCTTCAGTGGCGGTCAGGCATTTGTCGATCTGACGGACGGCCTGTCGCAGGCGCTGGCTGTTTTCGACGATCGCCAGGCGCAGAAAGCCTTCGCCTTCGGGACCGAAGCCTCGTCCCGGACTGACGGCCACTCCACCTTCATTCAGCAGTTTCATCGCGAACTCGATCGAGCCCATTTTCTTCCAGGGCTCCGGGATCTCGGCCCAGATGAACATGCCGGCCTTGGGAGGTTCCACGTTCCAGCCGATGCGTTTCAGACCGTCGCACAGAGCATCACGCCGGATCTGATACTCCGCAGCCATCGTGTCGATTGCGGAATCACAGTGACGCATGGCAACGATTGCGGCAATCTGAATGGGCTGAAAAATGCCGTAGTAGCCGACGAGCCCCGATGACGCGCTCGGCCACGCCGCCATC
>JANNGQ010000476.1:0-3387 GCA_031403975.1 Planctomycetota bacterium | reverse complement strand
TCCTTCGTTTGACTCGCTCTTTTCGGTGTCGTCCGTGTGTTCCGTGGTTAACCCTGCAGCTCTGCGTTTTTCTGTTCCTGATTGCGATGCCGGCCACATCACCCGCACAGGACAAGCCTCGCGTGCGGATGAAGATCGAGCTGTTGTCGATTCGTAACCGGTCTTCCGGGCCGGTCCCGGTGAGGATCAAGCTGGAATACAACCTGCCGCAGATTCTGGAAGGCGAACTGGAACTGTCGATTTACGATGCACTGGATGTTGTCTCCAGCGACGACTTGATGGCGACGGTCCGGCACGAGGGCATCGTGCTGGCCGGACAGGATTATGAATTCAATACGGTGCTGCCGCCGCTGAGAACTGCCGCGACGCAGAACTGGGCGATCGAAGCCTGGTTCATCACCAAAGACGAACGGATTCCGCTGAGTTCGCTTTATGACCGTCCCGATCCGCCGGAACCGCACGACCTGTTGATCACCAGCCCGCTGGAACGAGGCACGCTTCTCTGCAGCTGCGTCGAAGAAGTTGCCACTTCGCAGGCTTCATCAAACCGAAAGTTTCTCGAAACCGCTTTGTTACTGGACAATTACAATCCGATTTACAAAGAGCTGGAATTGCGAAAACAGCAGTCCCCTGAAACTCCTGGCGCTGGCCAGACGACGGGCGAACTGATCGGACGTGCGGTCCTGCATTTCGCCGGCCAGTGGCCGGCGAGGGACATGCCTGTTGATCCGCTGTCCTACTGTGCATTCGATCTGGTGCTGCTGTCCGACGGATCACTTGCACGGCTGAATGCGGAACAGCTCACGGGCCTGCAGAAATGGGTTCGAGCCGGGGGCAGCGTGTGCATTGTGCCCGATGTTCCGATGAAGCCATTGCATCTGGAGTTCCTGCGGAAGTTGTTTGAACAGGGTGCAAAGGACGACGCAAATCTGACGCTGGGCTCTGACGGCAAACTACTGGTCGTCGACGAGCAGCCCGACAAGCCGATTCTCAGTCATTTCGGTCTCGGACGATGCGTTCTGCTGCCGGCCGTGGACAATCTGCAGGAGACACTCGACAAGCCGTCGCTGGGACAGATTGTGGCCTTCCTCTGGAAAGTGCGGCTCGATCAGCCCGTGTGGCAGGGCGAGCTGTGGACGACTTTCACGGTCCTGGAAATGCTGAAACAGCAGGGTGTGGATGCAAAAGTGGATGAGCGCGGCGTGTATGTGACAGAACGCGCGCAGGCTCAGAATCGGGGTTTCTACGGGGCCGAAGAAATTGATGGCCGGTTCTACATCGGCAAGGAGCAGCTTCGATCCGTCTGGGGCGTCAACGACCGAATCAGTCCTCGCGCCGAACCGCTGCTCGGCATCGCCGAAACCGCACTGTTGCCGACGGATGTCGAGATGGTGCCGACATGGGTCATCGGTTTGATTCTGACGGGCTATGTGCTGGCGATCGGACCGGTCGACTATTTCGTGCTCGGATGGCTTCGACTGCGGAAATACACGTGGGTCCTGTTCCCGATCGTGACGGCCGTCTTTACTGTGTTCACGGTCGTTATTGCGAATGCCTACATGGGCAGCGAAGACACGGGCGGGCGGCTGATCATCACGGACCTTGTCGAAGACGGCATCCCGGCTCGGCAGACGACATTGGAGACTCTTTATTACAGTGCACAGACAGAGGCCCGATCGGGCCATACTTCCGAACTGGTCGTGCAGGCCGAAGATTCCTTCACTTCCGCCGACTGGAATGCGATGTATGGCCAGGCACCCGCACAACAGCCTGCGGCACCGCTGAACTATTCCGGCCACTTTCCGCAGAATTACTCGATCACGCATCGAGTCCAGCAGTGGTCACCAGTATCGCTGAGGTCACTGACGCTGGAGCCGGAGAACGTGACCGTTCCGCCGATTGACTGGAACGACGCGTCGCTGGTGACAACGGCGGACGGGAATAACCGACTGCGGGAACAGCTTGGTCGACATGCCGCCGCGAGCCGGCGAAAATGTCATGCGGCTGTCTTTCACAGAGGCCACGTGACCAGCCTTGTCGGATCAATCGCAGACATGGCCGATCAGAACGATCGCGGCGCTTCATTGCAATATCAGTATCAGTACGGTTATTCGAGGGATTCCGTGGTCAGTCAGCTGCTGTCGAACATTCCGACATCGAAGTCATCCGGGCAGAACCTATTCCGTATCGTCTGCCAGATTGCTCCAGAAGGAGCCGGTTCACTGGAAGATCTGGCTTTCCTTGATGCCGCTGATTCGCGGCAGTGGGCGCTGATGATCGTCGAAGAAGACGGGAGTGACTTTCATGTGTTTCGGAAGTTGTATGTAGTGGAGGAGGAGAGAACAGGGAGTAGAGAGTAGCCGGATTCGTGAGAATTCGGAGGCGACCCGGTGACTCCGAAGTGCCACGGCTCCGGCTACGAGTCGATTCCTTCATGGTTCATTGGAGTAAGTCATTCAGGTTGTTGAGCGGCGGAGCAGCAGTCGCTGATTCCGGCCGTGCATTTTTTCTGTCAACCATTTTTCTGTCAACGTGTTTTTGGCGTCGCAGCGCCGACCCGCTCATCCGGCCTGCCGGCCACCTTCTCCCCTTGGGAAGGGGAGAAGGGACGGATTCACGCAATTACTTTTGTCGACGATGTCACCATGCACACACCGATCGCAACAACTGAGCCGTCCGCAGCTCCGTCTAAGTTCAGACCGTTGGCGATCTGTATTCGCGATCTGCGAGTCAGCTACGGCAAGTTTGAGGCCGTCAAAGGCATCTCGCTGGACATTCCGGAGGGCGAGGTCTTTGGCTTCATCGGGCCAAACGGCGCCGGCAAGTCCTCGACGTTTCGAGTCCTCGCGACGCTGCAGCCGAACTATCGCGGGATGGCACTCGTCTGCGGACTGGATGTGCTCAGTCAGCCGCAGCGGGTTCGCGATGTCATGGGCTTCGTTCCGGATTTTTTCGGAGTGTACGAAGACCTGACTTCTCTGGAGTACCTGCATTTCTTTGCGGCGGCCTACAAACTGCCGATGTCGAAACGCAAGGGCACAATCGATGACGTGCTGACTCTGACGGACATGACTCACAAGGCCGATTCCGCCGTCGACAGCCTGTCCCGCGGGATGAAGCAGCGGCTGGCGCTGGCCCGAGTGCTGCTGCATGATCCGAAAGTGCTGCTGCTGGATGAACCGTCGAGCGGACTGGATCCGCGGGCTCGAATCGAGATGCGTGAACTGCTGAAGGCCCTCCGCGAAATGGGCAAGACGATTCTGATCAGCAGCCACATTCTGTCGGAACTCGGTCAATTGTGTACGCGGATCGGCATTATTGAGCTGGGAAAGATGGTGACGCAGGGATCGCTGGATGACATCTATCGTCAGTTGCAGCTGATGCGGG
>JANNGQ010000475.1:0-1818 GCA_031403975.1 Planctomycetota bacterium | reverse complement strand
ATTCAAGAAGGCGATGGATCGGGCTGCGGCAGCCGCGGCATACACCCGAAAGATTTCCGAGATCGTCGCTGACCTCGGTCGCGCCAACCTGAAATTCTCGCATCCATTACTGGAGCGCCGCACGGAAGAAAAGAAGTGCATTTTGCTCGTTCTGTCCGCCAACCGCGGTCTTTGCGGAGGGTACAACGCCAGCATATTCCGTCAGACGCTGACTCAGCTTCGTGAGTTGAAGCTGAAAGGAATCGAGACTTCACTTGAAGTGTCCGGCAAACGTGGCATCAAGTTCATGAACTTCCAGAAGATCGCAGTTCAGGAATCCTATACTCAATTTGAAGACAAGCCGACTTTTGCGCAAGTGGAAGTGCTCGGCAGCCGTTATGCGGCAGACTACATTGCCGGCCGGATTGATCGACTGGATGTCGCTTACACGAAGTTTGAGTCGTCTTCCAGGCAGTATGCAGTCATCGAGTCATTGTTGCCGATCGCCAGTCTCGGTGCGGCGACGGGGGCGACGTCTGCAACTTCGGTGGATTATGAATTCCTGCCGTCGGTTCAGGAGATTCTTGAAGAAATTGTCCCGGCCGCCTTCAGAGCCAGACTCTTTAAGTGCTTTCTCGATGCCGCGGTGAGCGAGCAGATCGCGCGGATGGTGGCGATGAAGGGTGCAACTGAGAACGCGGACGAAATGGCAGGAACCTTGAAGCAGCAGTACAACCGGGCTCGCCAGGCCGCGATCACATCCGAGCTGGCGGAGATTATCGGTGGTGCCGCGGCATTGGAATAACGACTTTAGACATCATGTGGTGCCGAAAGACCGGTAGCCGGATTCGTGAGAATTCGGTCCTGGCCCCGCAATGCAGTCCGAAGTCTCACGACTCCGGCTACAACCCAATACCAGAGACATTCAGGTCCATAGTTTCAGAAATCATCAGGGTCAATACCCCATGAGCACAGCAACGGTTGACGGCAAGGTTTCTCAGGTTATCGGCTCGACGTTTGACGCCGAGTTTCCTGAGGGGCATCTTCCCGATATTTACAACGCCCTCAAGATCGACGATGAAGTCAAAGGCAACCGGATTAAGGTCACTGGTGAAGTCCAGCAGCACCTCGGCGGCAGCAAAGTCCGCTGTGTGGCTCTGGGCAGCACCGATGGCATGCGTCGTGGTATGAAAGTCGTCGACACCGGCGGGCCGATTTCTGTTCCGGTCGGCAAGGCGACGCTGGGACGAGTCTTCAATGTGCTGGGCGATGTGATCGACGGTCGCGGTGAAGTGGCATTCGACGAACGCTGGCCGATTCACCGTCATCCGCCGGCTCTGGATACGCTGAGTGCCAAGACGGAAGTTTTCGAAACTGGAATTAAGGTCATCGACCTGCTGACACCGTTCGTCCGCGGGGGTAAAGCCGGGCTGTTCGGAGGTGCCGGTCTGGGCAAGACCGTGATTCTGACCGAACTGATTGCCCGTATTGCCAGTGCTCACGGCGGCTACTCGGTATTCGCCGGCGTCGGCGAGCGAACTCGTGAAGGAAACGACCTCTGGCTGGAAATGCAGGAAACCAAGATCGGGAAGACCGATCGATCGGTCATTGAACAGACCACGATGGTGTTCGGCCAGATGAACGAACCCCCGGGAGCGCGTCTGCGAGTCGCTCTGTCCGCTCTGACAATGGCCGAGTGGTTTCGAGATGCCACCGGGACGGACACGCTGCTGTTCGTGGACAATATCTTTCGGTTCTCGCAGGCCGGTTCGGAAGTCTCGGCTCTGCTTGGACGCATGCCGTCCGCTGTGGGATACCAGCCGACTCTGGGGACGGAGC
>JANNGQ010000474.1:0-8683 GCA_031403975.1 Planctomycetota bacterium | reverse complement strand
CTGCATGTGATGACTCCGGAACAGCATGCAGTCTGGATGATGAATCAATTGCGTCGCTGGGCCAGTCTGGCGGACGACGTCTACGAGGAAGAAATGCGGCTGCATGATGCCAATCGACAGATTCGCCAGATGGACCCCGAGCAGTTGAACGCTCCGGAGACTCGCCGTGAAATCGAGCAGCAGGCCGCTGCCGAGAAAGCCAACGGCGAACGACTGGAATCCGTTACTGATCAGGGCGACGATCTGCTCCGGCAGGCTCTGCGGAACAAGGAAATGATGGTGGGACATCTGGAGACCTGGGCCGACGGACTGCGGAAACTCCGCAACATCGCCGAGAATCGCATGCCGTCCGTGGCTGATTTGCTCACTCAGGGAGCAAAGGCCCCCGGAAAGAAAACGGCGTCGACTGCTCAGGCAAATGCAAAGACGGGGCCTCAGGCGGGCAACAACAGGGGTACGCAGACTGGTGAACCCGGTGATCCGAAGAGGTCCGATCCTCAGCCTGCTGTGCCGAAGCTGACGGACACGGAGTCCGGCTTCAACAAGACCAATCCGACGGAACCGGAAGAGCAGAAAGAATCGAAAGGCGGCAAGAGCAAGTTCGGCCTGCCATCGACCGTGCTTCAGGGAGGCCCGCCCCAGGACGACAAGAAGCAGCCGTCAAACCCTGCTGAAGAAAAGGTCGAAGAGGCCGTGCAGGAGCAGACGGATCTGCTGGCGGAATTTGCAAAGGTCCGTGAAGACCTGCAGAAGATTATGGACGACCTCGAAAACAGCACTTTCGTCAAACGGTTCAAGGCGGCGTCCCGCGAACAGTTGGAAGTTGCGTCGGCTCTGAACAGGACTTTGTTCGACGGTTTTGGAGTGAGCGATACAGCACTTGACGATCGTCAGAAGGAACAGTCTGAACGCATCGCTGTGCGTGAGGAAGCGCAGAGCCAGCAGGTGCGAACGATCGAGACCGATCTGGAAGCGTACTACGATCGTCGCAAGGAAGAAAAGTTCCTCCGCATCCTGGAGGAAATGGAAGAGTACGAAGTTGTCAGCAAGCTGAACGATCTGAGCATGCGAGTCCGCGACAACCACAGCGGCGATTCGATTGCTCGGGCGGAATTCTGGGGCGACACGCTGGACCGCTGGGCCGAAGAACTCGTCTCGGCATCGAAGTGTGGCCAGTGCAAGGGCTGCAAAGGCGACAGTCTGCCCCCGTCCATCGTGCTGGAAGTCATGCGGATTCTGGAAGGCGAAATGGATCTGCGGGAAGAAACGAGGTCGCTCGAACAGGTGCGTGACGACATCGAATCGGTTGCTTACGCAGAAAAAGCTGACGCTCAGTCGGAGACTCAGCGAAAACTCTACAACCGTGCGGTGAATGTCGTGCTCGACATCCGCGCACTGCCGCTGGGTGAGCAGAAATTCGGCAAAGAGATCCAGATCATCACAGCCGCCGGTGGAGCGATGCAGGATGCCACGGATATCCTTGGTCGTCACGATACGGGACCTCCCGCCATCGCGGCAGAGACGGAAGCCATCGAACTGCTGCTGCAGGCGAAGCGAGCCAATCCGAAAAGCGGTGGCGGAGGAGGAGGCTCTAACCCAGGCGGCGGCGGCACGGGTGATACGGATCGAGTTGCGCTGGAACTCTATGGCCCCGGTTCGGACCCCAACGCAAAAATCGAAGACCGCGGAGTTCAGCAATCCACGGGGACGACGAACGACCAGGTCCCGGCAGAGTTTCGTGACGGGATTGATGCGTTCTTCAATGCTTTGGAAAGTCGAAGATGACGCCGCCCGGCTCACCACGGAATTCTGTTTTCGCTGCACGATTTCCTCGTCGCATGAAGATTCTGAGGCTGGTAACCGCCTGCATCATCGCCCTTTCCGCTCAGCATCCCGCCTTCGCCCAGGACCCGCAGGTCCGATTCGGCACCGACGTGCCGCAGGACGTGGAGATCATTTACGAACGCGGTCTGGAGTGGCTGGCGACGAATCAGGGTGCTCAGGGTTCCTGGGACAGCGGAGACAATGGGCCGGGCGTCACGGGAATGTGCGTCATGGCGTTCCTGGCCAGCGGTGACGATCCGAATTTTGGCAAGTACGGCGAGAATATTCGTCGAGCCGTCCGGAGCATGATTAAGACTCAGGACAAGTCCACCGGGTTCTTCGGCGGTGGCGGCCATGGCAGCATGTATCACCACGGCTTCGCAATGCTGGGGATGTCGGAAGTCTACGGAGTGCTGGATGAGGATTCACTGTGGGACGGTGAGACGGACGAGACGAACCAGCGCAGCATCGGGGAATCTCTGGAACTGGCCGTGCGTGCCACGGTGACTTCGCAAAAGAACAATCAGTGGAACGCCTGGCGCTATAGTCCCGAAGCGACTGATGCGGACACGTCGGTCTCCGGAGCTGTGCTGATGGGATTGCTGGCGGCTCGCAATGCCGGCATCAAAGTGCCGGACGAAGCGATTGACAAAGCTCTGGAGTACTTTCGTTCGATGACCACCAACCGTGGCGAAGTGGGGTATTCCGGGATCGGCGGCGGCGGTTCGGCAAATCTCAAAGCGATCGCCGCGCTGGTGTATGCGATCGGCAAGCGCAAAGATCTGAAAGAATATCAGGCAGTGCTCGGTCAGATCACAGTGAATCTGGAACACGCGGAATACAGCTATCCGGAGTATTTTCGGTACTACGCGGCTCAGGCGTTGTTTCAGGGTGATTTCGAAGCCTGGAACAAGTGGAACCTGAACACGGCTCGGCAGCTGAAAGAGCTGCAGAAGGACGACGGCAGTTTCGCCAGCAATCATGGTCCGGCGTATGGAACCGGGATGTCGCTGCTGGCAATGGGGTTGAATTATCGATTTCTGCCGATTTATGAGCGGTGAAAGATTAGCGCAAAAGCCGTTAAACCACCGGGGTGAACCCGATAGCGTGTGGAGATCCGGGATAACAGAGATTCTCTATGAATGAGCGCATGGCGAACACAACGATTCTGACAATCCTGGCTCTGATCGCGGCGACGAATCCAGCCGTTGCTGACGACGCGACCCTTTCGTGGAGCAACGGCGACAGTCTGAAGGGCACGCTGATCGGTGCGGATCAGACAGCGCTGACCTGGCAGTCAGATTTGTTCGGTGATCCGCTGCAGATCGAGCTGTCGGCGTTATCGGCGGTGACGTTTCCGAAAAGTGAATCGCCGCTGCGGGACGATGACGGGTTTCGAGTGCTGATGCGGAACGGAGACGTGCTGTCCGGCAGTCTCAAGGTGATTTCTCAGCAGACGCTGAGCTTTGAAGGATCCCGGTTCGGAACGTTTGAAGTGGCCCGTGATCAGGTTCTGAGTCTTCAGCGCGCGACGAACTCAGGCGGACTCATCTATTCCGGTCCGCGAGGCCTGGAAGGATGGCAGCCTGCATTTCGCCGGTCGGCGAATGAAAACAATGCGATGGGAATGGCGATGCTGGCCCTGCCGATGGCTGGTGGCAATGCGGTGCCTCAGGAGCCGGAGCAGTCCTCAGCGAAACCCGTCAGCTGGACAGAAGAACCCAATGGTTCACTGTCGACGATCAAACCGGACGCGGCTCTGTTTCTGCCGCTGACGCTGCCGAATCGGTTTGAAGTCGAAATTGAGTTGGAGACGAAGACGTTCTTTTCCTTCGTGATGGCGATTGGACGTGATGCGAAAAGCGGGCTTCGACTGGAGACCTGGGTCGATGTCCTCGTCGCGGCCAATGCCGCAAAGTTCTCGACACTGCAGGCCCTGAAAATGGACGCAACAGACCGTTCGATGCATCTGCATGTGTTTGTCGACTACGAAGCGGGTGCCATGACGGTTTACACGCATTCCGGCCAGAAGTTCGGCGAGATCTCAACGGTCGGTCTGCGCGGCGGAGCCGAAGGGCTGCTGTTCAGGAATGGAGATGACGATCTCACGCTGCGACGGCTGCGAGTGAGTCAATGGGACGGTAAGACTCCCAACATTGTCACGGGCAACGGGAGTCGCATTCAGATGGCGGACGACACCGTGCGATTCGGAGCGATTGAACAATTCAGCAGTGAAACGGGACTCATCAGCATCGTGGAGAACGGCCAACCTGCCGCGATCCCGCTGGCGGATGTCACGTCCATCGTTGTTACAGCAGATCACAGCACCGGGAATTCTCAGCGAGGCGCCTCCCAGGTCGTATGGAACGATGGGAGCTTCGTGTCCGGAGACATGACCGCAATCCGGGACGGTGCGGCACTGATCACCACAGGGTACTCGAACGAACCGCTGCGCTGCCAACTGACCGACGCCGTGCGAATCGGCCTGACGGGGCAGGCGCGGGAGTCTGCTCAAACGGATCGCGTGTTCTTCCCGGGCGGTTCACTGCAGGGCAGTCTTGTCGTCGATGGCGCGGCCGACAAACCGATTCAATGGAAACCACTCGGCGGGCTGAATGCAGCGACTTTGAAGAGCGGTGGTGATGCCAGATTTCTGCGTGGTCGGGACGTCAGGCATTTCTCCGAGAACCCGGAACAACTCGCCGCCTTTCCGGATGTGATCTACCTGACCAACGGTGACGTACTGCCGTGCCGAGTCGAAGCCTATTCGGAAGAATTGGTGCAGCTGACATCTCCGTTCAGCGATGTCCGGACGTTTGCGAAATCGACTGTCCGAGCCGTCGAGTTGGCGGCGGCCGGACGCGTCCATCAGAGCGGATTCGGAGCCGACGGCTGGAAAGGGCTGACCGGCTCGCAGCGGAAAGACAAGGAAAAGCTCGTGTTCAGGGGAAATGCAGGATTCTCTCATTCGTCGATACTGACGGGCGACACGATCCGATTTCACCTGACATGGCCGCAGCAGTCGATCACAAATCTGACGGTGTCGCTGTTTGGTTCCGGCAGGCGGACCGACAGCGAGTGTTCGCATGTCGCGTTTGTTCTGATGCAGAATCAGATGCAGGTGCTGGACCGTCCGCCCGAACAGAATCAAATGATGTTCCGCGGAGGATTCGGCGGACCGGCGGCAGCGGAGGACGGATTCGTGCGTGTCACTGACTCGGAGGCGGACATTCAGATCGTCGCGCGCGACGGCAAGCTGCTGGTGTCGGTGGACGACAAACTGGCGAAGACCGTCAAACTCAACCCGGCCGGTGCCGGATCTCGTGGTCTTTCATTCAACGCAAACGTTCAGATGATGGGCAACGTGATCGTCAACGGGCAGGTGCAGCAGCGAGGCGGTGACGGAATCGAAATGAGCCGTTTCGAAATCGATAACCTCGCCGGGACTTCGATCCGGCAGTTCATTGAGGAAGAGACCCGCGAAACGACTTTGCTGGTTCCGCGATTCCGTCGTGACAATCCGCCGACGCATGTGCTCCTGGCTCCCAACGGAGATTTGCTGCGAGGTCGACTGCTGAACATCCGTGAGAACGACATCGAGTTTGAATCCCGTCTGGAAACGCTGCGGATCGATCGACAGCGAGTCGCGGCGATTGTCTGGCTGCACCTGCCATCTGCCGGCAACCTTGACAAGCCGGCCGCCGAACTGACCGCGCACAATGATCCGGAGAACGATTTCATCCTGGACGATGAACACGAATCTCTCATGCAGGCGCATCTGGCGGACGGTTTCAGCATCACACTGACTCCGGAGCGACTGCTGAATGGGTACATTCAGGGTCAGTCGGAACTGCTCGGCAAGTGTTCGTTTCCGGCAGCATCCATCAGGGAACTGTTCCTGGGAAATCCGGAAGGCCGGGAATCTCTGGCGGCTTATGACCAATGGATCGCTCAGCATGCGAAGGAACCTGACTGGGACATCGCCCGGAGCGCCGGCGGCAGTTCCGCCGGTGCGGAGATGATTGGTCAGCCCGCTGAAGATTTTGAATTGCCGATGCTCGACGGCTCGAAGTTCCGTTTGAAGGATCACGCAGACAAAATCGTGGTGCTCGACTTCTGGGCAACGTGGTGCGGTCCCTGTGTCGCCGCTTTGCCGGATTACATTGCGGCAACCTCTGGTTTTGATACGTCGAAGGTGATTTTTGTCGCGGTGAATCAGCAGGAAGCCGCCGACCAGGTTCGCGAATTTCTCTCGGAACAGAAGCTCTCCGTGCAGGTAGCAATGGATCGAAATGCCGAAGTTTCGCAGGCGTTTTCTGTCTCCGGAATTCCGCACACCGTCATCATCGGACCCGGTGGCGTGATTGAAGATGTCCATGTTGGTTACCAGGCGGGCAACGGTGAAGTGCTTCAGGAATCGATTCAGAAGATCCTGGACGGCACTTGGAAGCGTCCGACTCCCGGTCAGCCACCGGCGCAAAACGGCCCGCCTGAAAGCATTTGAGATTTCATTCAGCCTCGCGAAATTCTTCCAGCCGATCAATGAACTCGGCTGTCAGCCCGGCCTGGAGTCTTGCTTCCCTCTGGAACAAATCTCCACGCGCTTTCGACGGACGGATGGGCCAGTGCAGCGCTCCGGTCCAGGCGTCCCAGTCCGATTGTGCGACCGGCTTGAATCGCCGCAGCCAGATCAGACCAAACTCGACGTGCCTGATTTCGTCGCGATGGATTGCCCGCATGACGGCAGCACTGCGGAGATCGCCCGCGGCTCGGAAGTACTGTTCGAATTCAGCCGTATGATCCAGATTCGCACCTTCGAACACGAGCGGCAAGCCGGCAACATACTCCAGAGTCGACTGGTACTCCTGCGCTTTGCGCCAGATCCATGAGTTGACTGGGAGATCTCCAAACATCAGACCAAGCTCCCGACACCGCTGCGCGTGCATGCGAGTATGCCGCTGTTCGTCCGCCATGATGCGGGCCATTCCGAGACGAAACTCGGTGGGAGCCTCGGGAAACGCGAGCAGCACCATGGCCATGACTTCCAGGGCCTGCAGTTCATGGTTAGCCATGACATGATGCGCGACGGCACGCTTTGCGGGATCTTTCAGTGATTCCGCCTTCGGCATCGCTGGTGCCCTTTTCCTGGCGGCGAACTGAAGATTGGCGGGACGGGTCGGGCACTCGACTCGCTGCCAAGTACCCGGATCGTCGTCAGTCATTGGCTCGTCGATGCGCTGGACCTTCATGTCCAGCTCATCAGAAAAGAGAACTTGTTCGGCAAACGACCGCAGGTTCATGGAGTCAGACTGTCGTTTGCCAGTTTGTGCAGACGGAACGCAGGCGCTACAGTAGTGCTGCACTTACACAGTGTCGAGTCAGCAGAGGTCAACGAACTCCGACCGACTTCACGACTTGTACGTCCCGCGGCCGGGGCTCGCAGCCCCGTGGACCCGCCCGGCAAGGAGAAATGGAACCATCCGATGTCAGATCTCACGCATTTTTCGCCCGACGGAGCAAGTCGCATGGTGGATGTCGGTAGTAAGGAAATTACTCATCGAATGGCTCGGGCCGAGGGGACGGTGTTAATGCAGCCGGAGACTCTGCGGTTATTGCGAAACCGTGAGTTTTCCAAGGGCGACGTTCTGGAAGTCGCCCGGCTGGCCGGAATCATGGCGACCAAACGCACGTCTGACCTCATCCCGTTGTGCCATGTACTGCCGTTGGAACGTGTCGAAGTGGAGTTTGGATTTTCAGGAGAAATCCGGGTTCGGGTTGAAGTCCTGGTGTCGACGGAGGCGAAGACTGGAGTGGAAATGGAAGCCCTGACGGCGGTCAGTGTTGTGTGCCTGACGATTTACGACATGTGCAAGTCTGTTGATCGTGCGATGGAAATCACGGGCATCCGGCTGCTGGAGAAATCGGGTGGCCGGTCCGGACATTTTTTGAGAGAGATCGCGTCAGGAACCTGCTGATGGGAAAGCCTGCTTTGATGTCTGTTACGTTGGCAGATCGAGACGCTCTGAAACAGCAGATCCACGCACTGATCGGAAACGATCTTGGGGCGGTCAACGCGCTGCTGTCGCGGCAGTTTCGGAATCCGAACATGTTTGTTCAGGATGTGGCTCAGCACGTCCACCGCTTTCAGGGAAAGCGGATCCGGCCGATACTGGTACTGCTGACTGCGCGGATGTTTGATGGTTTTGAATCGGGACGAGAGACCATTTATCGGCTGGCAGCGGTGGTGGAGATGATCCACACGGCGACACTCGTGCATGATGATGTGATCGACGATTCCGAAATGCGACGACATGTGTCGACCGTGCATCGTCGATGGAACACAGAAACAAGTGTGCTGTTCGGGGACTACCTGCTGTCGAGGGCATTTCATCTCGCCGCAACGACGGGTGATGCGGAAGCCTGTCGCCTGATCGGGCTCGCGACCGACCGCACGTGCGAAGGCGAACTGAACCAGATCGCTGCAAGGCTGGAGCAGTCGACGTCCGAACGCGATTACTTCCGGATCATAGGCGGAAAAACGGGGCATTTGTTCGCGGTCAGCTGTCTGCTGGGAGCTCGTTCTGCGGGTGCTTCTGCTGCCGATCAGGTGAAGCTGAAACTGTTCGGACGCCGCATCGGTCTGGCGTTCCAGATCACCGACGATGTGCTGGATCTCACCGAGTGTGCAGAGAAGACGGGAAAGGACGAAGCCAACGATCTGTCGAATCATCGAATGACACTGCCGCTGCTGAGAGCGCTGCAATGCGGCAGTGGTGGAGTTCGCCTGCGGCATTCCATCGCATTTGCTGGGGCGTACGTTGCCCGATGCGGCCCGCAATGTCGACACCTACGCGATTCA
>JANNGQ010000473.1:0-13805 GCA_031403975.1 Planctomycetota bacterium | reverse complement strand
TGCAGTCCGGAAGAGCCGGGTGAACTGGTACACCGCGGTGCGTTGGTGGGTATGGGTTACTGGAACGATGCCGAGAAGACGGCGGAAACATCCGGTCGGCCACGATGGGAGTTGCGATGTGCAGCATGTGGACTCGCAACTGATGAGTTCTGCCGGTCTGCGGATGCAGGTCGATCAGTGCGAATCGACCAAAGGATTCCGCGATGCGGTAGAACGTCACCGCTTCACGGGCATTGTTGCCCTCAGGACAGACCATCATCTTCTCCCTGTTGCGGGGATTGGCGCAGACGAACGTCCGGATGTAGTCCGAAGCGAGTTCGGGAACGCCTCGCACGATCGCGCGGTATTCCTTCCTGACTTCACGACGTTCAAATTGGCTGCTGATCTTCTGATGGACCTGATTGTCTTTGGCGATCAGAATCACTCCGGTGGTGTCGCGGTCCAGTCGATGCACAATGCCCGGCCGGTGCCGTCCGCCGACGTCGCTGAGCGAATCAAAGTGAAACTGCAGAGCGCTGGCCAGAGTACCCCGCGAGTTGCCTCGTCCCGGGTGAACGACCATGTCAGCCTGCTTGTTGACGACGATGATGGCGTCATCTTCGTAGATCACACTCAGCGGCAGATCTTCAGCGACGACGTTGGATTCTTCGGCATCCGGCAGCTGCACCCGGATGCGGTCGTTGACTCGCAGACGCCGGGACGACTTTGGATTCAGTCCGTTGAGCTGCACACCGCCCGCTTCAACGGCTCGCTGCAACTGAGCCCGGCTGTGGTTGGGAAAAAGACGGCTGAGATAATGATCCAGCCTCCAGCCGTGCGCGCGGGCTTCGACAGTCAGATCGATGGGCTCTTCTGAATTCGCGAGCACTTCCGCTGAAAAAGGTGCAATATCGTCGTCTGGGGTTTCGAGCGGAGTTTCAGAGTCGGAATTCAGATCGTCCAGGGTCATTCGCCGGATTTCTCGGGCTCTGCCGGAGCCTCGCCCGCCGGTGCTGCCGGAGGTGTTTCGGCCGGTGTTTCGGCCGGTGTTTCGGCGGCTGGTGCCAGAGGTTCGGTGCCTTCCGCCGGCGCTGCGGGTGTGCCCGCAGGTGGAGTCGTTGCAGGGGGGGAATCACCCGCTGCCGGAGAAGCAGCGTCCGGTGCAGCAGTGTCTGGTGCAGCAGTGTCTGGAGAAATCGCCGGTGGAGTTGCGGCGGGAGTCTGACTGGTTGCCGGCGTCGTCCCGCCCGTTGGCGGCGTCAATTCCTGGAGCATGCTGTCGAGGTCAAACTTCGGGATGTCGGGAACTTGTCCCGGACCATCCTGAGGCAGCTGCAGATCATCGTCGGGTTTCGGATTCTGCTGCTGGAACCAGGCATAGAACGAACGAGTGGAATCGAGCGGCAGTTTTTTGATTCGTTCCTCAGCGATCTCCTTGAAGATCTCTGATTTCGGGTATTCCTCGAGAACTTTTTCCCATGCTGCAACCGCGGAGTTGGTGGAATCATCCGTGCCATCGCAGCGGAATTCGGCGATACGAGCCAGCCCTGCCAGAACTCGCTCCCGAACGCTGTCAGAAATGTCGTTGCTGTCTGCCAGAACTTTGTACGTCGTTTCCGCCGTTGTGAGCCGTTCCAGTCCGACTTCCCGATTGGTATACATATTGACGGCAGCATCACTCAGCGAGAATTCCGCCTGTTTTAGTCTGGCCAGAATGCCGATTGTCGAATCAGGGGACTCGTCGGCAACGGCCTGAAAATCTTCCGGCGTGGAAGCCAATAACAGACCGCGGGAAGCCTCTGCCGTTGCAGGAGGTTGCCGCCCGATGTATACCGCCACAGCAGCCACCGCAAGCACTGCGGCAAGCCCGTAAATCAGCGTCGTGCCGTATTGATCAAACCACGGCTTCGATTCCTTCAGAATCCTGGCAAGCTTGATTTCGTCTTCGTGGTGAACGTAATGGCGATCCGACATCGTCGGGGAACTTTCATTCTGAGAAACTGCACTCTATTGGCAAAACCAAGCTGTGAAGTATAGGAAGTCGTTCAAAAACAGGTCAAGCTGTGGCCGGAAGTGACAACGGACATGCCTGATCCGGCTGACCGGCAGAGAGAATCCTGCAACGCGAGCATTACAGATGCTGGACAATGTGCCCCCACGATCCCTGACGGGAGCTGTCGCGAATGTCGACAAATCCCCGAATCAAGAATCACGAAGAGGAGCCTCCAGGAACCACAGGCGACAGGCATTTGTCGGCACCGGGCTGAGTCGGCGAGCGATGATCGGCGGTTTTGGCGGAGGCTTGTCATTGACGCTGTCCGGGCTGCTGAAGGCCGAGGCAGCGACGGACGAGTTCGCTTCGAACCGAATCCGGTCGTGCATTTTCGTGTTTTATTACGGCGGGCCAAGTCATCTGGACACTTATGACCCGAAGCCGTCGGCGCCCTCAACGGTG
Source organism: Planctomycetota bacterium (assembly GCA_031403975.1). Lineage (GTDB taxonomy): Bacteria > Planctomycetota > Planctomycetia > Planctomycetales > Planctomycetaceae > SXXK01. The sequence continues at coordinate 11,371 of JANNGQ010000473.1, read as the reverse complement.
CGAGGTGAGTTTCAGCCGATCTCCACATCCGTGCCGGGGATTGAGATTTCCGAACACCTGCCCCACATGTCGCGCGTCATGCAGCACTGTGCAATTGTCCGCAGTATGCATCACAGCAACCGCCTGCATGATTCGGCTTCGACTGAGACTTTCACGGGTCGACAGGGATTGCAGGGCGACCGCGAAGAGTTCGCACCGATCCCGCAATTCTATCCGGCGCACGGTGCGGTTCTGAGCCATCTGCAGCCGCCATCGCTGGCTCCCGTGGCTCATGCTGCATTGCCGTGGTTAATTCATAATGTCGTGACGACACCCTGCCAGGGAGGCGGATTTCTGGGGCAACGGTTTGATCCGTTTGAAATCAGTGCGGACCTGCAGACGTTGAAATACCAGGTCGAGATGCTTCGGCACCAGGATCAGCTTTCGTCGCATCGGATTCAGCAGCGGCGCGACCTTCTGAGCCAGCTCGATCTGACAACTGCGTCGATACTGAACCCGCAGTCCGAACAACTGAATACCTTCGGACGGCGAGCCATCGAATTGCTGGGATCAACGGCCCTCGCCGAAGCTCTTGAGATCGGCAGCGAGCATCCGGCGACGCTGGAACGATACGGCACTGCTGCGCCTGCGGCTCAGCCTGGTGATATGGCCGCGGCGGGTGCGCCCGGTCGAGATCTGCGGGGCCGCAACCTGCTGCTGGCGCGACGATTGGTGGAAGCCGGTGTGCCCTTTGTCAACGTGAATGACTTTCGCCAGCAGGGTCAGAATTGGGATTCGCACGCCGACAATTTCGGCCAGAATCGAAAGTACCTCTTGCCCCAGGCAGACCGGGCGCTGGCTGCATTGATTGAAGATCTGGATGAACGCGGACTGCTGGAGAGCACTTTGGTGGTTGCGACCGGGGAGTTCGGCCGGACTCCCACGATCAACGCCAGCGCCGGCCGGGATCACTGGCCCGATTGTTATTCGATGATTCTCGCCGGCGGCGGGATTCGCGGCGGTCAGGTCTTCGGCTCCAGCGACCGCATCGGTGCGTATCCGGAAACAGACCCCGTGACGCCTGCCGATCTCGCGGCGACGATCTACTGGCGCTTCGGTATTGATCCGTCCCGCGAAATTGTCGACACCGGCGGACGACCGCATCGGATTTCCACCGGGCAGCCGATTGAGCGGTTGTTCGCTTGACGCCGGCTGCAGAACGGATCGCCGCGCATCGGATTGCCTGCACGCTGCACAACGCAGAATTCTATGCAATCACATCCTTCACGACGGCACCGTGCACATCCGTCAGCCGGTAGTCGCGGCCCTGGAAGCGGAAGGTGAGTTTTTCGTGGTCGAAACCGATCAGGTGCATGATCGTGGCCTGCAGGTCGTGCGGAGTGACTCTGTTTTCGACAACCCCGAAACCAAGTTCATCCGTCTGTCCGTAATTGAATCCGCCCTTCACGCCGCCGCCAGCGAGCCACATCGTGAAACAATCAGGAAAGTGATCACGGCCCAGGATGTTACTGGCGGCTGTGCGGCCTTCGCGGAAGGGAGTGCGTCCAAATTCGCCGCCGCAGATGATCAGCGTGTCTTCGTACAGACCTCGCTGCTTCAGATCTTCGATCAGCGCGGCAATGGGCTTGTCAGTCATCGCCCACTTGTTTGTCAGTCCTTCCGTCAATCCCGTGTCCGCACCTGTGCCATGGAAGTCCCAGCCCCAGTCGAAGAGCTGCACGAATCGCACACCCTGCTCGACCAGTCGCCGGGCCAGCAGGCAGTTGTTGGCAAAACTGGATTCACCCGGGACAGCTCCGTAGGCGTCCTGAGTTTCCTTCGTTTCTTTGTTAATATCCATCACACCCGGAACAGACGTCTGCATCCGGTAGGCCAGTTCGTACTGAGCAATTCGGGTCGTCGTTTCGGGATGTCCGAGTTCCGCAGCCTGAATCTCATTGAGCTGCTTCAGCGCATCGAGCGAACGGCGACGAATGGTGCGATCCATGCCGGCCGGATCAGATGCATAAAGAACAGGATCTCCCTTGGACCGGCACTGCACTCCCTGGAACACGGACGGCAGGAATCCGCTGCCGAAAGAATTTGCACCACCGTTCGGCTGAACGCCGCTGCTGATGAGGACCACAAATCCCGGCAGATCCTGATTCTCAGTCCCCAGGCCGTATGTCATCCACGATCCCATTGATGGCCGCCCCGATCGCGGCGACCCTGTATACAGCAGCAGTTCCGCCGGAGCATGATTGAACTGATCTGTGTTCATCGAATGGATGAAGCAAATGTCATCGGCGACCCGATGCAGATTCGGAACCGCATCGGACAGCCACGTTCCGCCCTGGCCGTGCTGTGCAAACTTCCGCGGTGTCCCCATCAGTTTCGGAACGCCGGACGTGAAGGCAAACGTGCGGCCTTTCAGAAACTCATCCGGACAGTTCTCTCCTGACCGTCTCACCAATTCCGGCTTGTGGTCATAGATATCAAGATTCGGCGGCGAGCCCGTCAGATGCAGATAGATGACTCGCTTCGCTTTCGGATCAAAATGCGGCTTGCGCTGTTCGAGCGGAGTCTGCGCACTGATGGGAACATCCGCTTTGAGCAGACCACCGGAAAGTGTCGACAGCGCTATCGAACCAAGCCCGATTCCCGATGCGGAGAGGAAGTGTCGGCGGGTTCTCTGTTCCAGCGATTCAAAGTATGGCAACATGCGGGCGGCCTTCCGGAAATTCAGTCAGAGCGAGAGTGGCAGGGTGTGACCGGGCGGGGAACGGTTCCGGCGAGTGGTGAGAATCGTGCTCATCATGATGTCTGGCGCAGATCACGCAAGCGGATTTACAAAAGTAGAGTGGGCATTCCCGCCCGTCGAGTTTCAGTCTGAGAGAAATGTCGCAGCGTGCAGGAACTCAATCAGACGGGATCTCTCGATCGATGAGTTCACGGCATACAGACTTACGGTAATGTTTTCAGCAGCATCGTGAGCTGCTCGACGTATTCCACGCAGCTGAGTCCTGTTTGCTGCAGGACGCCGGCGTAGCTCCAGGCTCGCTTTCCAATCTGGGACGTGTCCATAAGATATCAGCTTTGTTTCAGGCAGCGTTTTCGAATGATTGGTTGAAGGTCGTTTGATTGCCCTGTCCCCTCGCCCCCGAAGTTGTTTGCGATCTGGCTCGTACGTCAAAGTGCCAGGTTTCCGCAAACGACTTTGGGGGGAGAGGGCTAGGGTGAGGGGGCCACGTCGACGCAGATTTCGTAACGTTCTAGAACCAGCGGACCCCCTCATCCGGCCTTCGGCCACCTTCTCCCCCTGGGAAGGGGAGAAGGGACATGGAGAGAGCCCGGGAGGATTCATGCTGAGTTTTCGAGAGATTACTGAATCAAGGTTGAGTCACGTTTGGCGGCATCGAGATCTTCCTGATCCGGAATTCCGATATACGGCAAGTGCCGGAATTCGTCGTTGTAGTCCAGTCCGTAGCCGACCACGAATTCGTCCGGGATCTTGAAACAGAAGTAGTCTGGTTCCAGATCGACGCACGACCGCTCTGTCTTCCACAGCAGCACTGCCGAGCGCACACTGCTCGGTGCGAACTCCTGAACGGCTGCGAACATGCCGACCATTGTGTTGCCGGTGTCGAAGATGTCATCGAGGATGACGACATCACGGCCCTTGAGGTCCGGGACAAGACTGCTGTTCACTGCCAGGTCGCCCGGTGTCGTGCGTGTGCCAACGTAACTTGACGCAGAGATCAACGCCACCCGCAGCGGCACGCTGGTCGCCCGGATCAGATCAGCAAGTAACACGATACTTCCCGTCAGGACGCCCAGAATCGTGAGCGGCCGTCCGGAGTATTCTTCGGACAGACGTGAGCCAAGTTCTTTCACTCGTTCGCGAATTTCAGATTCACTGATCAGAATTCTCATGACGACGACCAACGGCTGAGGTAACGAAGCGGTCGGACGCATCGTAATAGATTCCGAGATCGACCTTACAGCGAGCGAACCGGCCCGCGGACAATTCCTGCAACTGCATGGGTCCTTCATATTTACGGCAATGCCAAGAGTCGGAAGTGAGCACAGAAAATGAGTTCGTAAGAACGCTGACGAATCGATTTCCCGTCCGGACTCCCGTGGAAACCGGCATGGGCGATGACGGTGCCGTCCTGCTGAATACCGATTCGACCCGGACAGTCGTCGTCACAGATATGCTGCTGGACGGAGTTCACTTCGACCTGAACCAGACTTCCCCGCGCCTCGCCGGACGAAAGGCGGTTGCGGTGAACCTGAGCGACCTGGCAGCGATGGCATGCCGTCCGACCGCGGCGTTTGTGTCCATTGCGGTACCGCGAAAAATTCTCGGTCCATGCTCGGAATTCCTCGACGAACTCTACAGTGGCATCCAGGAGATGACGGAGCGGTATCAGTTCACACTTGCAGGAGGTGATACAAACTCATGGATCGGCCCGTTTGCGATCAATGTCTGCCTGTCAGGTTTCCCGTTCGGAATTCGCCCTGTCCTTCGATCAGGCGCGAAAGCGGGAGATCTGCTGTTTGTCACCGGGCCTCTCGGCGGCAGCCTGCATCAGGACCGGCATCTGCTGTTCTCACCTCGTCTTGAAATCGCCGACTGGCTGGTTCATCACGTCGAGCTGCGTGCGATGATGGATATTTCCGACGGACTTTCGATGGATCTCCATCGGTTGGCGCAAGCCAGCGAATGCTCGGCGGTGCTCGATGCGGACAGGATTCCGATTCATGCGGACGTGCCAGATTCGTTGTCATCCGGCGAACGAATCCAGGCGGCGCTCAGCGACGGAGAAGACTTCGAACTGCTGTTCAGCATAAACCCTTCGGATGCACAGCAACTCAGGCGGGACGCGTTGTCCGCAGGAATCAACCTGTACGAAATCGGTTCAGTTGAAACAGGAACCGGATGCCGGATTCGTGATGCCGACGGCCATGTGTCAGCTCTCAAAGTCAGCGGCTGGGAACATCCACTGACCTGACCCCGAACTGCGCTGCGGAACTTGTCAGTCCACTGTTTTCGTTCGCGCCGCGAAGCGAACAGCCGAAGTGACTCGATGCAGTATCTGAGAACTCTTTCCCGGCCGGCCGGACGCGGCAGTTCCGAAATCGCCGGACCATTCCGGGGCGACAGGCGTCGGGTTTGAATGGCTGACGGAACTGCGTGCGTTGTCCGGCTGCTGCCTGGCACCGGTCGTGGCGGGTCTGCTGAGTGACTGTTTCCCATAAGGATGCTGAACATGCTGCGGCTGACTCTCCGTTGCGGGAGTGCTCCGCTGCGACTGAGGTTTGAATGCAATCGTCGCAGAGTGCGCCGCGGATGAAATCGCTTCGGACCGCCGCTTTCGCCAGTCGGCCAGTTCATCCACCCATTCCGGACGTTTGAAACCCAGAAACAACGGAGCCTGCTTTGATCCCGAGATGCGTTGCCGGAGCGGAGTCAACGGATTCCCACTTCGCCCGGAGTTTCTCGCCGCATCATCGGAATTCAGAACGAACGGCACATTCGTCGGTTCCCCGCCGACGGCAGTGGATGGCTCACCAGGCTCGATTTGCGAGCGCGATTGAGACGGCCATTCGTCGCTTGTCGTTATGCTGTCTGCCAGCGGAACTGCAGTGGATTTGGCCGTTGACCCCACAGTGGGGCCAGTCAGAAAAGTCGCGGTGAATGCTGTGTCCGCCGAATCCGGTGTGACTTCAGCAGCTTCGAACGATACCGAATGCTCGATTGGATCCTGCAGCAGGTCGATGACAACCGCCGACGGCGACACAGCGGCAGTCGGCGCTTCGGATGCGAACACCGGCGGCTGATCAAGGTGTGTTTCAGCAACTGCGACGCGTTCCGGTGAAAACTCGGGAGTTTCCTGCAGCCGTTCGTACGCCGACGGAAATGCGTCAGTCGGAACACTGTGATTGGTCTCTGTCAATTCGATCTTCAATGGAGACTCAGCATTGTCGCTCGTCTCGAAACGGTCGTCTGCGACATCGGGTTCTTTCGTTTCGGCATCGATCGCAAACGGATTCGATTCGACGATCGGGGCGGGCATCGGAAAATCAAGGGACGCTGAAATGATGGACTCTGCGGCGTCCGATTCCGCTTCCGTCGGAACGCTGCTTTTCTGCATCGCAAGGTGTGTCTCCGCATGCCGTGCGGATTGTTCGGCAAGTTCATCGATTCTCTCGTGCACGCGCATGAGTTCTGTTACGACGTCGCTGTTGTCGACATTGACAGTGACTGGTACCAGGACCTGAGGCGCTTCGGACGGTGCGACGGATGCCTGTACAGTTACTGGTTTTCCAACCGACTGGCCGACGAGCAAAGTCTGCAGCTTCGCGGCTGCCGGGAGCTGTGTTTGAGTCCCGACCGTTGGCTGAGTTCTGAATTCCGTGGGAGCCTGACCAGCCGGAGAACTCGTCGGAGCAAGTTTGCTCACGACGGAAACCGATGAGGCAGCGACGTTCGTTCGAAGCTGCGGATGGAATTCGGAGAAGGCCCGCGTCAGGTCCTGATTCGCGGTTGAGGCGAGCATTTGCCCGTTGCCTGATCTGCTCGCATTCACGCGATCAGCGACGAGACGAACAACACTGGCAATGGCCAAAGTGCTGCAGATAACGATCGAAGCGGTCAGAACCACTTTGGATGTGCGAAGCGAGATTTCGTGACTCATCCCTGACTCAGAAAACAGGAGTTCGAATCTGATCCGTCACAGCGTAGTGACTGCGCAGGAGGGGACTCTGTGAGTCATCGGCAATCGGCAAACCCGAACTGTACGGAAAAATCGGAAAAGTCAGCGAAAGCTTCGCAGACTCCCTGGAATCGCTTCCGGACGCAACTGGCACCGCTCCAGCAGCGTCCTCGACCAGCAGGAAGTCAGCACAAACGGAATTGGCGGTCCACATGCCTGGTGGTGCAGCGCTCAAAGGCAAACATCGGCCCAAGCGCAAAAGAACACAGCGCGGTAAAGTCCCCTCAAAGCTCCCAGCTTCCTTTACCGCGCTGTAGTGTTCGTTGTTGTGCCGCTCCAAAGCCGCTGTGTGCTTCCTGCACGTCGGCTCAAGCAGCAGTCGGGGAAACATAGGTCGAAGTTAATGGTGGTCAAATCTTTGTTAAGAAATTGACGGTGACGTGCATCCTGGACATTGGCTTGCGTTCAAACTGTCCAGAATCCCTCAATCGTGGGGCTGGCTTCCAGCCGGCCATGCTCCTGGACATTGGCTTGCGTTTAAACTGTCCAGAATCCCGCGGATTTTCGTCTTCGAAAGAGCGGTGATTGGTTCATCGCGATTCACGACGGAACCACGCAATCGGGTACGGACAGCAAGTTCCTCAAATCACCCTGCCTGTATGTCCCGAATCAGCCGGATCGGCAGATTCTGCCGTAGTTCACTCATCCGCACCTTCGATAGGTCCTTCCGGAGTTGTGCGTCCTGCGCTGTTCGGAAAGTCGTACGATGAATGCGCGCGTGTTTGTGCTGGCATTGGTTACCGGGGTTTTCATGGCCGCCTGGAACGCCGACGAGCGCGCCCGCATCGTCACCGTGTCAGGGTCGCAGCACGCGCGCAGTCCTCAATCGAACTCTGCGGCTGAGGCAACACAGCGATTCGCGAAGGTCGAATCAGAGCGGGAAGATGCCCTGCAATTCACAAACGGAGAATCCGCGGCAACAGCAGTCGAAGCAGACGCTGCTGAGCTCGACGCAACGCTGGTTGCCACTAGTCATAACCAGGTCGACGCACGGACTTCTGAAATTGCGTCCTGCAGGATTGCCAGCAAACCGGGGATGCGCTTTGGCACGGGATCGCCGACCGAATCCATTCCGATGTTGACGTCGCTGGACGAAATCATCGTTTCCGGAACTCCAGTCGAGGCCTCCGAATCAATCACGTCCGGCGAATCAGCTGCGGTGGCCGAAGTGAATCCCGCGATTCTGCAGATCAATCAGTTCCTGAGCAGTCTTGACCGACTGTTGACTGGCTGGGTTCCGGAGACACCTGAACCGGATGCCGAGTCGTTGCCTGAAGACAACGAACGGGCGTCGGCTGCCACTGCAGATCCTGACGATGTTCCAATGCCGAAAGACTCAGATCCGTCGATAATCCCCGTTCCGTATGACCTTCCCGCGGGAAAATGGCATGTGATCCGTCAATCGGGCGAAACATTTCTGATCACCATCGAACGAATCTCGTGTGGTCCTGAGTCGACCGACCGATTCTGCGTGCGCACAGCTCCTGACGGCGACCGCTGGTGCTTCGTCCGCACCACAACCGAGCCAGCTCCTCCGATTGCGACGAAGAAACCGCCGGAGCGCGTCTCGACGGACTTCTGGTCAGCGGAACACGGCCGCAACGAGAGTGGTCCTTAAGCATTGATCATCGCAAGGAATTCATCTTCCGACAGGATCGGGACACCGAGTTCCTCGGCCTTTGTCAGCTTGCTTCCTGCGGCTTCGCCGGCAACAACGAAGTCTGTCTTCTTTGAAACGCTGCTGCTGGCCTTGCCGCCGTGGCTGCGAATGAGCTGCTCGATCTCATCGCGTTTCATTCGGACCATTGTGCCAGTGACGACCAGCGTCTTGCCGGTCAGTCGGCTTTTTGTATCCGGCTTGATGTGTGCAACTGGCTGACCGCAATTCAGGCCCAGAGATCTGAGTTCACTGACAATGCGGATTCCGTACTCTGAGTGAAAGAAGCGGTAGACCGACGCAGCAATGACCGAACCGATTTCATCAACTGCCGCCAATGCTTCATCGGTCTGCAAAGCGATCTCTTCGGTCGTCCCGAATGCCTGTTCCAGCGTTCGCGCATTCGACTGGCCGACATGGCGGATGTTCAGGCCCGTCAGCAATCTCCAAAGCGGCTGCTGCTTTGATCCCTCGATGCCGGACAGCAGTTTGTTGATCGACTTTTCTCCCAGGCGTTCGAGTGTCTGCAGTTCATCACGACGATCTTTCAGTCGATACAGCGATGGGATTCCATCCACCAGTTTGGCTGCCAGCAGCTGTTCGATCAGCTTCTCTCCGAGACCGTCGATGTTCATCGCAGGACGCGATGCGAAAAAGATCAAAGTCTCTCGGAGTTGTGCCGGGCATGCCGGGTTTGGGCAACGGATGTAAACGCCGCCTTCGTCCTGCTGCACCGGTGAATTGCATTCCGGGCATTGTACCGGGAATTCAAACGGCAGTTCGCTGCCGGTCCGAGCAGCTTCGTTGACCCGCAAGACGTGCGGAATGATCTTGCCGGCTTTCTCGACAACGACCATGTCTCCAATACGAATTCCCAGCCGAGTCAGTTCGTCGCGGTTGTGCAGACTGGCTCGTGAGACCGTGGTCCCGGCGATCTCGACTGGTTCGAGTTCGGCCACCGGCGTCATGACCCCCGTCTTGCCGACCTGGATCGCAATGGTCCGGACTCGAGTCTCGGCTTCGTAGCGTTCCCACTTGTAGGCGCGAACCCAGCGAGGGCTTTTTGACGTGGCTCCCAATTGGTTGCGATCCGCGAATGAGTTGAGCTTGATGACCAGGCCGTCGACTTCAAATGGCAGCTCGGGCACGTCTGCGATCATCTCGGCGCAGACCGTCAGCAGGTTTTCAAATCCGCGGGCTTGCCGGACTCCTGGCGTGATGGGGATCCCCATCTCGCGGATTGACTCCAGAAAATCGGTGTAAAGAGTCCAGGCAATGCCATCCACAAATCCCACGCCATGCGCCAGAAACCGCAGCTTGCGTTCGCGAGCGAGCTTTGGATCAAGCAACTTGAGGGCTCCCGCCGCAGCGTTGCGGGGATTCTTGAAGGGTTCTTCACCGGCGTTTATCTGAGCGGCCTGAAACGCCGCGAAGTCCTCACTGAGAATCACGACTTCGCCGCGGACTTCGAGCGTCTCCGGAGGAGCGTTTGCTTTCAATTCCAGCGGGATGCCGGCAATGGCGACGGCGTTCGATGAAACGTCGTCACCCACATCACCATTACCCCGAGTGATGGCGTGCTTCAGTCGTCCGTTGTCCCAGATCAATGCCAACGCCACACCATCGATCTTGTACTCCACTGAGTAATCCACGGCTTCAAGTTCATACTCTGCGCGCAGCGAAACGTCCCACTTTTCAAGCGTCGGCGTGGTTCGCGGTTTGTCCGGCGGAACTTCCGCATTAGTCCTGTAAAAGACATTTTCGATCGACAGCATCGGAACCCGGTGCCGGACCTGAGTAAATCCTTCGATCGGTTCCCCACCAACCTTCCGGCTGGGGCTGTCCGCAGACTGCAGCTCCGGATGAGCGCTCTCCAACTCTATCAGCCGCTCCATCAGCGAGTCGTATTCCCGGTCGCTGATCTCAGGCCTCGCGCCGACATAGTACAGCCGGTTGTGCTGTTCGAGTTCCTGCCGCAGCGAGGTGATCTGTTCGGACGGAGATGGGGTCGGTCATAGCTGGACAACACCACACTTTTGAAAAGCCGAAGCCTGGATTCGCGGTCAGAGGCGGTCACGGAGTCCGGAACGAGGAGAATGGTGAGAGAGACTATCGGATCGGAATCCGTCAGCGAAGCAAACGACATCCGTTTTCAACGGGAGGTGGATCACGTGGAGGATTCTTGTAGCCGGATTCGTGAGAATTCGGGTCTGCCCCGGTGACACCGACGTCGCACGACTCCAGCTAGGAACCCATTCCCCCAATAGAGACTGTCAGTGTTATCGTGGGGCAGGCTTCCAGCCTGTCTTGTCAATTCAAAAACACATGCGTTTTCTCCAGTGCAGGCAGGCTGAAAGCCTGCCCCACAAGGAATCGCAGGCGGGCTGGAAGCCTGCCCCACGAGGAATCGCAGGCAGGCTGAAAGCCTGCCCCACGAGCGATCGCGACTAATACCACAGTCCCCATGTTTCATGGCCGAGAATCCTTCACGGCGTTGCTTCCCGGTCCGCCGGACCACAACAGTTTTGCCGTGTTTTTTTTGCGGTCTGCTGACGGAACATGAGTCTTTACCTGCACACCGGATTCCTGATAAATTCCCGCCGCTATTGAGTTGGCGATCGGTGATCCCAGGGACGGGGAATTGAGAACATGAAAATGACCGCGAGAGCCGCCTGGCTTCCTTGTGTGACGGTTTGCATCGTCGTCATCGCTGGCTGCGGGACGACGGAACCGTCAATTTCTGAGGTAGACGAAAGCCTTCTCAAGGAATTGCTCGAATCGGATCACGACGACCGAAAAGAACCCGCCGAGCCAACGGATGATTCCGAGCTGGCGTCGGAGACCGCCCGCGACAGTGGACCGGCGGCCGATCGCAAGTCTCAGGTTTCCGCCAAGGCGCGCGGCGAGCGTCTTGAGCTGCGGCTGCAACAGGGTGATCGATTTCCTTTGATGAAGA
>JANNGQ010000472.1:0-6266 GCA_031403975.1 Planctomycetota bacterium | reverse complement strand
CCCCTTCGACCCTGCGGTTCGATGGTGGCTCATTCCGTGATCGATCCGGTCGGGTCTTTGAGGCTGACGGCAGAATCTGCCGCGCCCTGAGCCCGGGAGCACTTCGCGATTGGGACACAATCGCAGCGAAACCGTTTGTGCAGCGCCTGATGGCGGACGGAACCCTCGTGAAGACTGCTGTTGCGCCACTGATGGATGCGATCGCTCAGTCAGGAGGCTTCAGCGCCGTGCTTCTGCACGAAACGATCCCGCTGATTTCCTGGCCGTATGAATGGTCGTTTTCAATGCTTCGTGCAGCGGCGCTGCTGACACTTGAGCTGATGGAGCAGGCCCTGGCCGATGGTGCAATTCTGAAGGATGCAACTCCGTTCAACGTGCAGTTTCGAGGAGCAGCTCCTGTGCTGATTGACACGGGATCCCTCGTACCGCTGGAAGTCGGTCAACCGTGGGAAGGTTATCGGCAGTTCTGTCAGTTGTTCCTGTTTCCGCTGATGCTGCAGTCCTGGAAGGGTATCGGTTTTCAGCCTTGGCTCCGCGGATGTCTCGAAGGGATCACGCCGAAGGACTTCAGCAGTCTGTTGTCCTGGCGGGATGTTTTCCGACGCGGGGCGATGACTCATGTGTGGCTTCATGCAAGGCTTCAGGCTCAGTCGACCACAGAGTCGCAGGTTGCGCGATCACTGCGGGACAGTGGATTCGGCAAGACCATGATACAGAACAACGTCAAGGGCCTGCGAAGGATCGTCGAAGGACTTTCGTGGAACGCCGCTGACTCGACATGGTCAGATTACGATCGGTCATCCGAGCCCGTTCAGAGGGACTCTGCGGCCAAAGAACAGTTTATCGCTCAGATCTGTTCGGCTCGACACTGGAATACAGTCTGGGATCTCGGATGCAATCAGGGACGATATTCCCGCATCGCAGCAGAACACGCGGATCTGGTCGTCGCAATTGATTCCGATCATCTGACGGTCGACCGGCTGTTCCGGGCTCTGCAGGAAGAACGTCAGCGGAAGATTGTGACGCTGGTTTCGAATCTTGCAGACCCCGCACCTTCGCTCGGCTGGCGCGGGGCAGAGCGTTCATCGTTGGAGCACCGGTCGAAGCCCGATCTGGTGATTTGTCTGGCTCTGATTCATCACCTGGTGATCGGCAGCAATCTGCTGCTGCAGGATGTGATTGACTGGCTGGCGTCACTCAGCGCAGCGGTCGTGATTGAATTCGTCGACCGTGCGGATGCGCAAGTGAAACTGCTGCTGGCCAATCGCCGTGATGTCTTCACGGATTACTCGGCCGGTGCTTTTCGAAGTGCCATCCACGCACATTTCCGCATCGAACGCGAGCAGATGCTGGAGTCCGGAACTCGCACGTTGTTTCTGCTGCAGCCTCACGGATCATCAGACGGGGGCGGCGACCGATGAGCGCCCACGTATCCATTCAGAGCCGAGCCTCGTACTCCGAGGCACTGCACCTGGTAGCGCTGAACGCTTTCGCGCTGGTTCAGCCGATACTCGACAGACTCTCGGCAAACCCGCAATACCTGAAGCTGGAAGACTATCCGGGCTCGGTGGTTTTGGCCGTCATTGCCCTGCTGCTCACCGCGATTCCGGTCACAGTGATGCTGATTGTGTTGGTCCTGCGTTGCTGGATGTCTCGCCGGGCAGCGAATGCCGTGTTCGGTACAGCGATAGCCGTTCTGTGTGTGATGAGTCTGCTTGTGGCAGTTCGCTGGATTTCCCGTTCGAACAATCTGCTGAGCCGCGGAGTCCCGGATGCCGCTCTGGCAGCTTTCGCGTGCTCCGGCGGAATTGCCGCGACGTGGCTGTACTTTCGATCGGAAGTGCTGCGTCAGGTCCTCGCAGTCTCTGCTGTCGGCGCAGTGCTGTTCCCGCTGAGCTTCCTGAGTGCACCGTCGATACGGGAACAGGTGCTGGGGATCCCCGCCAGAGAATACGGGGCGGAAATGACAGCGACGGATCCGGCACCCGTCGTGATGATTGTGTTTGACGGTTTGTGCGGCATGTCATTGCTGAACGAACGCCATGAAATCGACCGACTGCGATATCCGGCATTCGGGAGGCTGGCCGACGTCAGTTCCTTCTATCGCAATGCCACGACCGTTCATACTCGCACGGACCACGCATTGCCGGCCATGTTGTCCAGCTGCCTCCCGGTGGAAAAACAGAGGCCGGTTGAAGCCGACTATCCGCTGAATCTGTTCCGCATGATTCACAACACGCGGCAATACGACATGACGGTGTTTGAACCGGTAACACGGATGTCTCCCGAAGACCTGCGACAGATCATCCACAGCCGAACCTGGAATCGGCAGTTCGGAATGCTGCTGGACGTACTGCTGCGCGTTTTTGCGAAAGTCTCAATTCCCGAAGACATTGAATCGCTGAGTGTCAACGTCCCGACGTCGTGGTTCGGAATTGTTCCGACCGATTCCACTTATCAACGCCGCGAAAAGGGGCATGTGGCGTACAGCTGGGACTCTATGCGTGACGTCCAGTTCAAACACTTTGCAGACTGCCTTGAACTCACCGAAAAACCAGGATTTCGGTTCCTGCATGTCGTCGTTCCGCATGATCCGTGGAATCTGCTGCCGTCCGGTAAGTCCTATCGAAGAACCTCGTCAGTATCAGATCGTATCCATGGCGAATTCGAGGAGCACTGGGTCGCCGACGAATGGCCCGTGCATCAGGCATGGCAGCGATATCTGCTGCAGCTGCAGTTTGCCGACCTGTGGCTCGGGAGAATTCTCGATCGAATGGAAGCAACCGGGCAACTCGAACCGTCCCTGGTCGTTGTTGCGGCCGATCACGGAATCGCGTTCGTTCCGGGAGTCAGCCGCCGTACTCCGACTGACAGAACGCTGCCGGACATCGTGTCGGTCCCGCTGTTCATCAAGCGGCCAGGACAATCGACCGGTCGGATTTCCGATGCCAGCGTCGAAACCATCGACGTACTGCCGACGATGGCGGACGAACTCGGACTTCCGGCGGAATCTGCCTGGGACGGTCGCTCAGTGCTGAGGGATGATCTGCCGGAACGACCGCGCAAGACTGTTCGAGGTCACATCGACACGATCCTGGATGCACACTTCGAGCAGCGATTCGAGTATGTCGATCGCATGATCCGGGTCTTCGGAACGGGAGGACCGGATGACCGGCTGTGGAAGCTGCACGCGATTCCTGAATTGGTCGGTCTGCCCCTCAGTAGAACTGAGACCGGCGCTGTGGCTGAGTTCCGTTGCCGACTTCTCTCCGGAGGTGAAGAACTCGATCCGAAGCAGCCTGGTTTCGTGCCCTGCGGCCTGCACGGGAGGCTGATCGGGCTTCCAATGTCCGACGCGACGAGGTACCTCGCAATCGCACTCAACGGCGTCATTCTGACCACCACGAAAACCAGCCTGGGCCACGTCCATCCGGATGAGTGGTCGGCAATTCTGCCGGATTCCGAATACCGGTCTGAGGGAAACCGGTTGCAGATATTCCATGTCGAAAGCCAGGGTTCGTCATTCATCCTGCATGAGATCCCGCTTGAGCCTTTTCCGAGCTGACGGACAATTCAACCGGGAATGCTGACGTCGTCCCGGAACGGTCGCCGCACAGCTCCGGGTCCGCCGCCGTTTCCTGACCGGTGCGAACTCTGACGTCAGAGCGCTGCGCATTCCGGAAATGCCGCTTTGCCGGACGCTCGTGCCGGACGGAACTGACGATCGCGCTATCTGCCGACCGTCCGCTGCGGGAGCGGGGGAATCCTGTCGATACTCAGGGCATGATTCTCCCGGAGCAAACTCTGCCGCCCTTTGACGTCAGTTGTCTGGCGGTGCTGAGCTGCTATGCCGTCCGGGATACTGCGGCCAGAGCAGCCTGTCCCGAACATTCCGGCTGGCTTGACCGCATCCTCGATCTGCCCGGACTGGATCCGTCCTCACTGACTTCGATTCATGGTTACCTGATCGCTCAGGGCCTGATCCGCTTCGAGTTCACCGGACGCAGCGTCGGACTTCAGTACCAGCTCAGCCCGCTCGGTCGCGACTCCGTCACTCGCGGGACGCTCAGCCTTTCTGATGACGCGCGGCACGCGGAACCAGTTTCTGACTTGCCCGCAGACTCAAAACATCAGGCAGCGTAATGCATCCGGCTGGTGGATTCGCCGTCGCTTTGCCCGTTGACCGGAATCAGCGATACTCCATCGGTGTCCGCATGGCTCGGCCCTCGCTGACGGCGTTGGTTCCGCAGCGATTGTCTGAATTCCGGCCCCGTTCTGCAGTCTGAGGCATGTCGGTCATCACATCTCTGCTGCCTTCAAAACCGACCGACCGGCCGGCGCCTGATCCCCGTGCCGCCTATCAGAACCGGCTCGACGAAGTCAGCCGGCAGGCCACGAAACTGTCCCGCCGGGATCTGCGGTTTGTGCGGATCCGCACGGCTGTCTTCATCGCTGCCATGCTGCTGGGAATTCTCTGCATCGGTGAATCGCAGCGGGTCGCCTGGCAGTGGATGCTGATTCCAGTCGCCCTGTTTCTGGGGCTGCTGCCGTTTCATCAGAGGATCGCGCGACGCCTTGGCACCGCTCAGTCGATCTGTCGGTTTCATGAGAGTCGCCTGAGCCGCCTGGATCGGAAGTTCGGCGAAGATATTGCGGACGGTTCTGAGTTTGCCGATGAACTGCATCCGTGGACTCAGGATCTGGATGTTTTCGGCCGCGGATCGCTGTTTCAGATGCTCAACGAATGCCGGACTCAGCCCGGTCGGCGGCAACTGGCCGGATGGATGACGACCGTCTGCGACGGAGCCATGATCCAGGTCCGTCAGGCTCGAGCTCAGGGACTCAAAAATGAACTGAAGCTCCGCGAAGAGCTGGCGTGTGTACCGGATTCAGCCAAGTGGCAGACAGCCGAAGGAATGCTCCGCCGATGGGTGCTTGAGCCGGCCCGGCCGATTCCGTTGGTGGTGATCCTGTGGTCGTCGCTGCTGGGAATTGCCGCCCTGCCGGTGATGATTATGGTGGCGGTTGATGCACTGCCGCTGCGAGTCCTGCTGCTGATGGTTGTGCTGCAGACACCAGCCGTGATCCTGACACGCCGTCAGATTCGTCAGACGGCGGCACAGATGGACAGCGTTGATTCCGCACTTCGCCAATTCGGGCAGGTCATCGCGGTGTTTGAACGGCATCCGGTTGACGAGCCCGCCGTTCGGGATCTGCAGAATCACTTCCATTCCGAATCTGAAACGGCATCTCTGGCCATTCATCGGCTGAGCCGGCTGACCGAGTGGCAGAACAACGCAATGCGGAATCAGTTCTTTGCCCCGATTGCCTGGGCCGGCGGACTGTTTGTGCTGCTGACGCATCTCCTGGAATGCTGGCGACGAAAGCACGGACGGGATGTTTCGGACTGGCTGGAAACCGTGGCATGTCTGGAAGCTACGGTCTCGGTCGCCGGATACTCGTTTGATCATCCGCAGGATTGTCTTCCCGAGATCTCAGACGACGAGGCCGTACTCATTGCCGAGCAGCTGGGACATCCGCTGCTCAAGGAAGATGCCTGTGTCCGCAACAGCCTGCAGCTCACAACCGCAACGCCGCTGATGCTGATCAGCGGTTCCAACATGTCGGGCAAAAGCACTTTCCTCCGCAGTATCGGCAGCAGCGTTGTGCTGACGTTGTGCGGCAGTGTTGTGCGAGCCTCCAGATTCCGGACGTACCCGTTTCAGATCGCGACAGCAATGCGCGTGAGCGATTCTCTGCAGGAAGGCCGGTCGCTGTTTTTTAGTGTCGTCCGCAGGCTGAAGACTGTTGTGGATCTGACGGACGCGCCGCGCGTGGTGCTGTTTCTGCTCGACGAAATCCTGCACGGAACAAACTCGAATGACCGTCGTCGCGGTGCCGAAGCCGTCATCAGGTCACTGGTGACACGCGGGGCGCTGGGGCTCGTCACGACTCACGATCTCGCGCTGACTGAGATTGCAGCAACGTTGCCGGACCAGGCCGTCAACAAGCATTTCGAATATACGATCACCGACGGTGCAATGACGTTTGATTACACCCTGCATGACGGTGTTGTCCAACGCAGCAACGCCATCGCCCTGATGCGAATGCTGGGCCTGGATGTGTGATGATGGGACCGCCAGCGGTTTCAATGGCCCTTCACCCACCGGCAGGGGGACTGTCGCATCAGACGCGATTCCGTGTGGGGCCGGCTTCCAGCCGGCCTGGTCTCTTTGTAGGACAGGCTTCCAGCCGGCCCGGATTCT
>JANNGQ010000471.1:0-2517 GCA_031403975.1 Planctomycetota bacterium | reverse complement strand
TCTGCTGTTTGTCGCCCCGATGACGGGAGCTTATGCAGTGATGCATCTGGTTTTTCCCGTCGTTCCGGCGTGGGCGATGCAGAGTATTGCGGTCCTGTCCCTGATCACCGCCGTCTATGCGGCCGGCATGGCAACGATTCAGAAGGATGCCCGGCGATTCTTCTGTTACCTTTTTCTGAGTCATTCATCGCTCGTGCTGGCGGGTCTCGAAATCGTCACAACCATCGGCCTGACCGGAGCTTTGTGTGTTTGGATCTCAGTGGGACTTTCGCTGGGCGGATTCGGCCTGACGCTGCGTTCGATAGAAGCCCGCATCGGACGCCTGAGGCTCGATCGATATCACGGCATGTACGAACACACACCGACTCTGGCGGGATTGTTCCTGCTGACCGGTCTGGCGTCGATTGGTTTTCCCGGAACGATCGGCTTTCTGGGCATGGAGCTACTGATCGAGGGCGCAGTCGGTGTGTTCCCTCTGTTCGGCCTGGCAGTGGTCCTGGCCGCAGCGCTGAACGGCATCGCCATCATGCGAGCCTATTTCCGGATCTTTACCGGACGACGATTTCAGACATCTGTAATGCTCAGATCGCGGCGGTCGGAGAGGTTTGCCGTTCTTGTGTTGTCCATGCTGGTACTGGGAGGAGGGCTTTGGCCGCAGCCGAGCGTTGCGTCGCGGCATCATGCAGCCCTCGAACTGATGACGCACCGGGAACGATTTCTGTGGGGTAGTCCGATGCCGGCAGATTCGTCACCGACTCACAACGAGGAGCCAATTCCGGAAGTACCCGTTGGTTCGAAACAGGCGGATCCAGTCGTTCAATGACGTCGGGACAAGCCCGGAGGAAAACCAGATACTGACGGACGAAAGCATCGAAAGTGCTGCCGTCCAGCTACGCCCTTTGCTGTGAACCATTGTCCCATCAGGAATTGAAACATGAGTACTTCAACAGCTCCGTCTTCTTCATCTGCAGCCGGCTGGAAGAAAACATGGCAGCAGGACCTGCTGGCATCACTGGTGGTCTTTCTCGTCGCGTTGCCGCTCTGCATGGGCATTGCTCTGGCGAGCGGAGCCCCAGTTGCCGCCGGACTTATCACCGGAATTGTCGGTGGACTACTGGTCGGCACTTTTGCAGGATCTCCTTTGCAGGTCAGCGGTCCGGCCGCCGGGCTGACGGTGATTTGCGGCGAGATTATTCGGCAGAACGGTATGCAGGCGTTCGGCATTGCCGTGCTCCTGGGCGGAGTCATCCAGCTGGTCGCCGGACTCTGCCGTCTGGGGCAATGGTTCCGGGCTGTCTCGCCTGCCGTCATTCATGGAATGCTGTCCGGAATCGGTGTCCTGATCCTGTGCGGACAACTGCATGTGCTGGTGGATGAGCGGCCTCGTGAGAATGCGATCAGGAACATCGCCGCAATTCCGGACAGTCTTTCAAAGGGGCTGGCGATTCCGGCCTGGGAGGCAGCCGACGTGCGCACTTCGCGAATTCAACTTCTCCGCCGGTTCAATGCTCTTGGAAATCGCCAGCGCACTCTCCGCGGCAGCGTCGAGCGGGTTCTGCTGAGGCTGAGTGCTGCGGATGAAGAAACACCAACGACTTCCACAACCGCTCCCGCAAATCCCGCAGGCCAGATTCTGCTGCCCTTCGCGAGCGAGCAGCAAAAGATCATCGAGGAACTCAGTTCAATCCAGGCACTTGCCGCGGCGTCACCTGTCGTCTCGTCTGGCGGAACTGATGCTGAGTCGCTGACAAAACTGCTGGCCGACGCCGGTTCAGCATTGAATGCAGCGTCTGCAGCCATTTCCTCTGAAGACAAAGAGGCGGTCGCAGCCAGCCAGAAAACGGCAGCTCAGTCGATCGACTCCATCACGGCGAGTCTTAAGCGTCACGACTGGGCGGGCAAGGTCGGACTGCTGGCCGTAGTGATCATTTTCGCGTGGCAGTTCCTTGCGAAAGGCAAGCTCAAATTGGTTCCGGCACCGTTGCTCGCGATTGTCATCGCAACACTTGTGGCACAATTGCTGCAGATCCCGATCCTGTATGTGGACGTCCCTAACAGTCTGCTGGACGGCATGACCTGGCCGTCACTTTCGGTGTTCACCGACACGCCGATCCGGACGATCGTTGTTTCTGCGATCGTGCTGGCCATTGTGGCGAGTGCCGAAACGCTGCTCTGCGCCACGGCGGTCGACCAGATGCATACCGGTCCGAGAACACGATACGACAGGGAGCTGTCGGCTCAGGGGATCGGTAACATCGTTTGCGGATGTCTGGGTGCTCTGCCGATGACGGGAGTCATCGTGCGCAGTGCGGCCAACGTTCAGGCTGGAGCAAGGACTCGACTGTCCTCCATTCTTCACGGAGTCTGGCTGCTGCTTTTTTCCGTCGCACTGACTCCGGTGCTGCGAATGATTCCGACGGCCGCTCTGGCCGGGATACTTGTCTACACCGGCTATCGGCTGATCGATTTCAAAGGGCTGATTCATCTCTGGAAAGAGAGTCGGTTCGAGGCAGTCAT
>JANNGQ010000470.1:0-1980 GCA_031403975.1 Planctomycetota bacterium | reverse complement strand
CCCCCTCTCCCTCTCGAGGGGGGAGAAGGGACTTCGCGAATACCCTGGAAAACTCGGAGATGAATCCTTCGCGGCGCTGCGTGCTGCCGCTGAATCAGAGTGATCGACTCCGCCATGCATTGCATCAACTCGACCGTCGGGATTCCGGCAGGTCGCACAGTCCGGCCTTCGGCGAGCTGAATCGCGAAGACAGAAACCTCGGTCTGCCTCACGTAAGCAGAACTGCATTCCGGGTTTCTCGATCCCCGTCGCGGAATTATTTCTCCGGTCCCGGCACGCGAACGGGTGTCGAACGACCTTCGATGATCAATAATTCCTGATTCGCGGCGACATCCCGGAAAGTCTGCTCCAGACCGGACGTCCACTTTACCGACATGCTGTCGACGTGGTCCGACTCGCCCAGGCCGATGATCAACTGCCGCTGATTGCTGGCTTGATAGCCGTCGCCTGCGGTCAACTGATGGACCTGCGTGACACCATCGGCAATCACGCGTATCGATGTTCCGATCGCGTCGCGGTCCGACAGGACGCCTCGGACCTGTAGAGCTAGAAAATGTCCGACGACGGGCGTCTGATTCGACAACAGCGCTGCGGTCGTATCAAGACTTGACACGATGAAGTCGTCCCGGCCATCCCGGTTCCAGTCCAGCCGGGCGAGACTGCGCCCAAGGCAGGGGGATGAGAACCAGGGACCCAGAGATTCGGACGGTGATTCGTCAAACCGTCCGTCGCCCAGATTGTGGAAGTACTGTGGCCGCATCCGATACGGTAGTCCAGCGTGCGCGTAATTGTCCACATGTCCGTTCGCGACGACGAGGTCAAGGTGGCCATCCAGGTCACCATCCAGAAACTGCGCACCAAATCCCAGTGAGGAAAGGCTGGGTTCGTGCAACCCGTTCTGTCTGGTGGAATCCAGGAAATGACCGCCTGGCTGCTGCAAATAGAGCGTGTTGGTTTCATAGAGGAAATTGGTGACGAGGAAATCGAGCAGCCCATTGCTGTCAACATCTCCTGCAGCAATTCCCATGCATGCTTCAGCGCGACCGTCCTGGTTCAGTGCAAGCCCCGATAACATACCAAGTTCGGAAAACTTCAGGCTGCCGCCTCGGGGTGTCGTCTGATTCACAAAGTAAAAGTTGGGGACGGCATCATTGGCGACAAACAAATCCAGACCTGAAGAGTTGGCTGAGTCGGACACAAATGCCACAATTCCCAGACCTTTTCCGTTTGACACTTCGATGCCTGACGAGTGGCTTACGTCCTGAAATCGTCCATCTCCCAGATTGAGATAACAGCGATCCTGTTCGGCGGAGAAAGTGGCTGGTGGACAGATCCCGGTCAATGGACCTTTATCCTTTGTGCGGCACACTCTCTCGAAGATGTCATCACCCATGAGATAGTTGACGACGTATAAGTCAGGCCAGGTGTCGCCATTGAGGTCTGCCAGCAGACAACTGGTCGACCACTGGTCGCCGCCGGTATCTGTTGAATCCGTAATGGCCGTCATGGTTCCGTCGCCGTTGTTCCGGTAGAACTGGTTCTTGCCGATATTCGCGACATAGAGATCGGGAAACCCGTCATTGTCGTAGTCGCCGACGGTTGCTCCCTGACTGAATCCGTCGTCGCCTGTCAGCGTTTCCGATGTCATATCCCGAAACGTTCCATTTCCGGAATTGCGAAACCAGATGTCACGATATGCCGGTGCTCCGCTGCCTGGCGGCCATGGGCATCCCTGAGTCAGGTAAACGTCAGGCCATCCGTCAGCATCGTAATCCAGGACAGCAACACCGCCGCCAGTAAACTCGTACATGTGCAGAGTGCCAGAGTCCACGGCTCCGCTGTTGAAGTACCTGAAATTGAGTCCGGCAGTAAGTGCCATGTGCAACTCCCCTTCGACCCCCGCGATCACCGCGCGCCCGCGCGGCTCGGCCGCGATGTCGAGTCGGCTGCCGATCTGGGCAATTACACAGTTCGTCATTG
>JANNGQ010000469.1:0-4710 GCA_031403975.1 Planctomycetota bacterium | reverse complement strand
GCTTCTGCTTCGGCACAGCTGTCGCCGCAGGAATCGTTGAAGACAATGTCAGTTCCTGCGAACGTCGAAGTCCGGGTTGTTGCCAGTGAGCCGCTCGTCCGGCAGCCGGTCTGCATTGAGTTCGATGACCGGGGCCGGTTGTGGGTCATTCAGTATCTGCAGTATCCGAATCCGGAAGGGTTGACTCGGGTCGCAGTCGATCGGTTTTCACGAACGAAATACGATCGTGTTCCTGAGCCGCCGCCGCACGGGCCTCGCGGAGCAGACCGGATTACGATCCTTCAGGACGCTGACCGTGATGGACACATGGAATCCGGGCGGGATTTTGTGAACGGCCTGAATCTGGCGACAGGACTGGCATTCGGCCGCGGCGGAGTCTTTGTTCTGAATGTGCCGTATCTGCTTTTCTATCCGGACCACAATCGAGATGACGTTCCGGACAGTGAGCCGGATGTCCTGCTGACAGGATTCGGCATGGAGGACGCCCACAGTGTGGCGAATTCACTGACGTGGGGACCGGACGGATGGCTGTATGGCTGTCAGGGCAGCACGGTCACTGCAAACATCCGCGGCATCGAATTCCAGCAGGGTGTCTGGCGGTATCATCCGGGGACTCGCGTGTTTGAGCTCTTCTGCGAAGGCGGGGGGAACTCGTGGGGACTGGATTTTGATGCGACCGGGCGATTGCTGTACAGCACGAACTATGGTGGTCATATCCTGCTTCACGGAGTTCAGGGCGGCAACTTCGTGAAGTCCTTCGCGAAGCACGGGGCTCTGCATAATCCTCATGCCTACGGCTATTTTGACCACTCTCCCCACGAAGGATTCACTGGTGGCCATGTGACAGTCGGCGGCATTGTGTATCAGGGCGATGCGTTTCCGGAGGAAATGCAGGGCAAGTACATCGCCGGTGATCTCCTGGGACACGGCGTTTACTGGCACGACATTACGGCTCGCGGTTCGACCGTGCAGACGAAACACGCAGGCGAACTGCTGACGTCCGGTGATCCGTGGTTTGCTCCGACTGACGTCACAATGGGACCGGACGGCGCGATTTATGTTGCCGACTGGCATGATGCCCGGACGGCTCATCCCGATCCCGATGCAGACTGGGATCGTTCCAACGGACGCATCTACCGGATCGCACCGACGGGAAAGAGTCCGCCGGCAGTTGCCGACATTGCGACACTTTCTGCAGACGAACTATTGCGGCTGCACGACCATCCCAGCCAGTGGTTCGTCCGGCACTCCCGACAGGAGCTTGTTCGCCGGGCGGAATTGTCGCTCATTCCGGCGCTGAAGGATCGCGCGGCAAATCGTGACGATCCGCATCGGGCGATTGAGGCACTCTGGACGCTGGCGGCGTTGGACACATTCGACGAATCACTGGCGAAGGAATTGCTTGACAGTCCTCATGGCACCGTACGGGCGTGGGCCATTCGACTTCTGGGCGACGGAGGCAGACTGTCGACTGAAATCGCGCATCGTCTGGATGAAGTTGCCGAGCAGGATCCGGCGATTGAAGTGCGGCAGCAACTGGCCTGCTCAGCCGCGCGCTGGCCGGCCGATCAGGCCATGCCCGTGATCAATGCCAACATCAATCGCGACATCGACAGTGACGATCCGTATTTGCCGCTGCTGTGGTGGTGGGCGGTCGAACGCCACAGCCTGACAGGACGGCAGGAAGTCATGAAACGGTTTGTCCGCCCTTCGCTGTGGAAGTCGCGACTTGGGCGCGAAACGCTTTTGCCACGACTGATTCGGCGGTATGCGGCGGAGGGCACTGTGGAGGGATTGAACTGTGTGGCGGAATTGCTTGCCGCAGCTCCCGATGCTGCGGCAAAGTCAGCACTGTGGAAACCCGCATTACAGGGCTTCCAGGACACACCGGCCGACAGTCCAGGTTCGCGGCGAATGTTGCTCATCGATCAACATGGGCTCTCCGGAATTGTGCTGTCTGAATGGAACGCGAATCCGGAGAATCTGACATTGCTGCAACTTGCCGTTGTGCTGGGCCACCGGGAGCCGTTTGACGCGGCGTTCCGTGCGGCGCTGCAGGATGACTCGAATCCAGAGAGGCGCGTGGCCTTGCTGGGCATCGTCGGAGAAGCCATCGAGAAAGAGTCCATCGGTCCATTGCTGGAACTGGCGGAAGGAGAATCTCCTGAACCCGTGCGACTGGCGGCGATTCGTGTCCTCGGTCGCATTGCTGATCCGGAAACGGCTGCACGATTCATTGCCTTGCATCAGTCTGCGTTGTCGGAAGAACTCCGATCGCAGATCCGCAGTGTGCTGCTCAGCCGCCGCGACTCAGCACTGTTGTGGATGACTGCGGTGGATCGCGGAGAAGTCCCGGCCAGCGCAACGCCGCTGGATCAGATCCGGCAAGTGTCGTTTCTGGAGGATGCACAGCTCGACGCACTAGTAGCGAAACTCTGGGGCAGAATGAGCGGAGCCACACCGGAAGAGAAGCTGGCGGAAGTCCGTCGGCTCAACAACGACCTGCGGGCAACGGCCGGCGACAAAGACTCCGGACGGTTGCTCTTTCGGAAACATTGCGCGGCATGCCATACGCTCTTTGGTGAAGGTACAAAACTTGGCCCGGACCTCACGACGGCCAATCGCTCAGACCGCGATTTTCTGCTGATCAGCATGGTTGACCCGAGCAGCGTGATTCGCCGCGAATTTGTCAGTGTCATTGTTCAGACCAGAGACGGGCGAATTGCCACAGGACTTGCCGTCACGCGCGACGATGCGGGAATCACAATCGTGAGTTCAAAGAGCGAAAAGACCTCGATCCCCGTCAGTGAAATCGAAGAAATCCGTGAATCTCCCGTGTCACACATGCCGGAAGAACTTTATCGGCAACTGAAGCCTCAGGAACTGCGGGATCTGTTTGCGTGGCTGCAATCCACGGGGCCGTGACCGACTTCGCCGCATTTCGCTTTTGGAACGAGCACGATTTCACTTTCCGCATTCGAGAATCTCGGCTGCGGAGCGACTGAGCTGCGTAGGATGGGCATTCCTGTCCGTCGCTACAAAGTCGGACAGGAATGTCCGAACTGCTTTCAAACACCAATGTCGTCCGTTCTCCTCTGAATCGAATCAGCACCGTCATGGACCTTGACCGCCTGCGTCGTGAGATTTGTTTTGAAGCAGCCCGGCTGTTGAGTGCTCGTAAAGAGACGAACTACACACAGGCAAAGTGGCGGGCAGCCCGAGCATTGACTCGGAGTCACATTCCGCCCGAAGCTCTGCCGACAGATTTTGAAATCCGGCAGTCCCTGCAGCAACTGGTATCAGCCGACAGCGGTGCAAAGGCCCACGACGATCCGGATGAATCCAGCCGGCGGTTTCACTATTTCCTGTCGTTGCTGCTGCCGCTGGATCGCGTTCGTCAGGATCGCCTGTCGCATCCGGAAGGAGATGTGCTGTATCACAGTCTGCAGGTGTTTGAGCTGGCTCGTCAAAGGCGGCCATGGGACGAAGATTTTCTTCTTGCGGCACTCTTACATGATATCGGCAAAGGCATCGATCCGATGGATCATGTCGCCGCAGGCCTGGCAGTGCTCGGCGATCATGTTTCGGACCGAACGAAATGGCTGATCGGGAACCACGGCCTGGCACAGCGGCTGCTCAATGGTTCGGCAGGAGCACGTGCCCGGCGGCGATTGACGAACGCCGAAGACGGAGACGTTCTGGACCTGCTCGCAAGTTGTGACCGCGAAGGACGACTGCCGGGACGGACAGTCTGCACTGCAGAGGAGGCCATCGCGTACATTCGCCAGCTTGAGGCTGAGAACGAAGAGTATGATGACGACGAACCTGAAGGCAGCCGTCATTAGCCGGACGACGACCATTGTCAACCGGTGTGCTCATCGTCAAACAGATAGCGTTCTTCAAAAGCTATTCCGTGGCGAACAAGCAATGCGCGAAACTCGTCTGCGAAAGTTGATTTGCAGTGGTGTTCCTCCTGGTTATCGATGTACAGGCTCACATCGGGCATGATGGATTTGCTGACAGGCCCTGTGGTTGTCACCACAGGCTATCTCCCGACGCTGCTCCGCAGCGAATGCCACAAATCGCCATGTCCTTAGTGCTCATGCGCCTCAAACAACGCATTCTTCTTGTCCCCGCCTCCGAGCACAAACGCCAGTAAGTCGAAGATCTCCTCGCGTGTCAGCTTATTCAGCACTCCCTTCGGCATAATGCTGACGTCGCTTAATGTGCGGTCTTCGATCTCGGATTTGGCGACAATGGTGATCTTTTCAGGTGCTGACGGGTTGTCGATCAGTTTGATGGCGTCATCGGTTTCTTCAACGATCATGCCCGTGAGGACTTTGCCGCTGGTTAAGACAATCACGTTGGATTGGTATTTCTTATCAATCTTCTTCGACGGGTTCAGGAGGTGCTCAAGGACGTCGACCTTGCTGTACTCGGGCGGAAGCTTGGTGAGGTCCGGGCCGATGTTGTTGCCTTGATTGTTGAGCTTGTGACACCCAACACACGCCGCCACCTTGAAGAGGGTCTGCCCGACCTCGAAGGAGTTGGCTCGGTGTGCCAAGTGCATCACGTCGCCTTTCAAGTCGTCAAGCTGCCAGTCGGTGTTGCGGCCGAGATACTTCAGGAGGTCGTCCTGCATTTCCATATTCTGATCGGCGAGATACGCGACGGAATCGGCTTCATACGATTTCAGATCGGCGACGACGT
>JANNGQ010000468.1:0-3530 GCA_031403975.1 Planctomycetota bacterium | reverse complement strand
GTCCGGCAGTAAGTGCCATGTTCTCGAATACGGCATGTGAGCGGGGCTCGGCCGCGGCCCGCTGATCGACACGTGCATCGGGAAATGCGTCAAAGTTCGGAAGCGGATACGCGGACCAGTCAGCCGATAAAGTCGGATTGGCCGAGGCCAAAACCCGCGGCGGATTCTGTTGCAGCTGTCGGCTCAATCGAAAGCTGGTGCTTTCGGCCCAGCTCAATTGCGGATTTCGCCGCAGCGCCACCTGGCACCATCCCCAGGCTTCCCAGATCCGACCGAGTGATTCTGTAAGCTGCGCGGCGAGCTGCATTCGTGCCATGTCAGCGTGGTTCTCATCGAGAGCGAACAAGACGTCTTCGAGTTCCTGTAATGTGTTCGCCCGATCGATGAACGGTTGCGCATTCTGGTCAAGTTTAAGTGAGATCAGCAGCTGTGCGAGCCCGTAATTTGCCGCGATATGATCCGGGTCGCGCAACAATGCTTCCGCAAAGCAGCGTATCGCGAATTGGGGGGCTTGCCGAGCTTCAAGCCATCGACCGCGCAAAAACCATATCTCGGGATGATCGTTCGCACTTTCAGGCAATTGGGCCTGCCATGGGAGGAGCGAATCGGCATTGTTGCTCGCCAGAAGCACGTAACCCAGTTGAGCGTGCGCTTCGACCTGTTCCGGCACGTCGGCGATGACTTGCCGCAGCAGCTCTTCGGCGCGCGACTGTTGGTTGCCCAGCCTTGCCTGAGTCGCCCGCCAGAGAACTGTCATCGGATCTTCGGGCTTTTGCGGCGATGTGCTGAGGAAGGTGGAAGGGACATCAACTGTCAGTTCTACGCCCCCGAGCAGCACCAGTTCTTCCACGTCACACTGACCCTGACGGAGCAACTCGAAAAACAGCGGCCTGGAGTCCCATTGTCGTCCCTCAAGTCTCAGCAGTCGCGCCAGTCGCTGAGTGGCAAACAGATCACCTGGTGCACATTCGAGAATTCGGCGAAGATGGCGTTCCGCCAGGGACAGCTGCCCGATCTCCATCAAGATCCCTACCGAGGCTCGCAATCCGGACAGCATTTCCTTTTTGCAGTCGTCGGGGATACGTGAATAGTAATCAAGAGATGTTTCCTGGCGGCCGAGCCTGGATGCCGCTTCACCTGCAATCAGAAGTGCCTGAGCCGACTCCGGCGCACCTGTCTGCACCTGCAGTGCAAGTCGCTCAGCAGCTTCGAACTCCGTCCGCGAAAGGGCAAGCCTTGCGCTTTTCAAGAGATCGGCGGACGAAGGACCGCTGCGAAACGAAATCACAAGAGCCGTCGACGCGGCGAGCAGGATTGCGACGCAGATCAGTCGATGCTGAAACCGCGTCACGTACACCATGGCACAAGACCAATTTGGCCCGTCAATAAGGTCTGCCCGACTCGCGTTTTCTCGATTGATATCTCGGCGTGATCGTCGAGACATTTCGTGGCCGTGCGGCATTGATGGACAGCAAAATACAAACTCGACGCGCCAGCGAGTGTCCGGGAAACCACTCGCTTGCGCTGCACGCCGAGAAATACATGAACACTGTTTGCCAATCGCTCAATCCAGGAACCTGTCCTGGAGCAATTCGCCCAATGCCACTCACTTTTTTGGATTTGCCACAGTGTAGAACAGTTGTCTCAACTGTTCCGCCCGCGACCGGAAGAACAATTGAGGACAATTGTTCCACAAAGTGAGTTCCATTGGAGATTCGCCTCTCACTTTCCTGCTGGCTTGACTTCGCCTTCCAGCGCGAAGTCCTTCGTGTTCTCACCAGACGTGAGTTCAGCGGTCAATGTTGTTTCAAAGTTATACTTATAGGGAATGTAATCTTCAGTGACGTCAATCATCGTACCCTCAGGTGCCGGCATCGCAGCGGCGACCTGTTGTCCGGTCTTACGGCTGGCCGTGATCGACACTGAGTGCTTGCCAACCATGGGCCCCTCGCTGGCTGAAATCGAATAGGCTCCGGCTTTAATCTCGCCAGACGCTGCACCGCTGCTATTCGAGCCGCCTTCCGCGCTCGGCGTGAACGTGATCTGACCTAGTTCAATCGGCTCCCCGTTGAGCGTCACTTTTCCGCTGACACTCGTTTTCTGAATTGAACTCCCGCCACAACCTGAACAGACAATGCATCCCGTCAGCACAACAGCAAATACTGTCTGGATTTTTAACACGCGTGACATTTCGGCCCACCTTGCAGAAGTCGTATCAGCACCCCTTGTCAGCACAGAAAAACGCCCGTTTTTCTCGGGTTTCGGCAAACAGCAGGGCATGCCGAACCGGGTCCTGAACATGAAAAGTCGTGAATCAAGCAGGATTCAGTGTATGCCATACCAAACGGCAACAACACTCCGTCGGACGGGCCCGCAGATCACATGGTGATCATACGATGATCACGGAAGGCGACCGGATGAGTTCATCCGGTGACTCGCGATTCCCAACTCGCGACCGCTCAGGGTTTGCCGCAAAGCAAACCCTGAAGCGGATTGTGAGAATCCCACCGATGTGTGTCATCACACGAAACGATGACGATAGATGTCGTCGGATCAGTAGTCTCCGATAACCTCGCCGCCTCTCATCGTTGCCAACTCCCTGTAGAGGAAGAGATCGATGTTTTCCGAAACAAATCTCACGCTGCCATCGCCCAACAGCACCTGGACCCCGCCAATGTGGCGACTACGTGAGCCTGCGGTATCGGTCGATGTGCCGTTGCCGTTGATGCAGGGAAGGTTGGCTTTCGGATTGTTAAAACACCAACCGCAGCAGGGGTACACCCGGTCCGGCAACCGGCTGTTTGGTCCCAATTCGGTGAATATCATCGAACCTCCAGGCTGGTCGCCCAGAGCATGTCCACGGATATCCTGGGCCGAAATCCCGGTGAGATATTCTGCCAGGACCATCGTGCTGCTTGTGCCGTCCAGAAAATCTCGGAATCTGGCACCCTTGTTCACTCCGAATACTGCTGAGACATCAACGGTCTGGATTGTTCCATCACGTTGTATTCGATTCATTTGCGGGCTCCAGACGTTCCCCAACTGATCGCCGTTGAAGAATCCCATATAGTTCGATTTGTGAACCGTCTGGGGGCTCCAGGACGGGGCAAAGTCTGCACCCTGACCGTCGCTGGGGCATTTAAAGACGGGTGGAGCGGCGGTATTCATCGCCTGCATGTTATTCCCGTGCCAGCTGATCCCGGGGAGCGAGAAATCGATCAGATTGAATATCGCTGCCTGTTCGAAGTACGGAAACAGGTGCATCATGTAACCCGTGCGTGCACCGGCGTAAATGTCGGGCGGGTCGATCAATTTGTTGTTGTTAGCGTCCCTCCAGATGACCCCCGGAGGGAACGTGTTGTGTGCGTCGTGGTAGTTGTGAAATGCCAGTCCCAACTGTTTCATGTTGTTCTTGCACTGTGTCCGCCGTGCCGCTTCACGGGCCTGCTGCACGGCCGGCAGCAGCAGTGCAATCAAGATTGCGATGATCGCAATGACCACCAGCAATTCGATCAGCGTGAATCCCCTCG
>JANNGQ010000467.1:0-8326 GCA_031403975.1 Planctomycetota bacterium | reverse complement strand
GGGCGGTCGCGTTCTTGAACAGGATGCCATTGAGCGCGCCCAAGCCTGTTCCGACCATGATCGCCGTAGGCGTGGCCAGGCCCAGCGGCCAGTCGCTGTGAATATCGCGCCGGCTGGTGTCCACGGTGATGCCTTCCCGGCGACACAATCGCAGAGCCGCCGGAACCCACTTGCCTTTGAGTATTCCGGTGTGCCGGCCGTATTCGATAATTGGACGGCGCGAAGACACTCCGAAGAACGGTTCGCTCAGAGATCGCGATCGTTCTGAGCCGCGCTGTTCCATCTGCCAGCCGGATTCACCCGGAACGAGCAGACCCTGCAGAGTCCTGCGCTGCCAGAATGAGGCCTGCAACGACACACGGCATTTGAGTTCTGGTGACAACCTGCCCAGACCGAGTGAGTTTTTATGAGGCAGATCCGGATCGGGAAAACCTGACAGCCGGATGTACCCGGCTCCGGTTTCCCTGGCGAACTCGATGACCCGGAAGATGACTTCCGTGCAGACCGGTCGCTCGAGAAAATAATCTTCCTGAAAATACAGAAACTGATCAAACGGCAGGTCGTCGATCACCTGCAGCATGTTGCTCGCCCAGTGGCGGTCCCGGCCCAGAGTCAGCGGGATAACGCCGTCAAACGGAACGGTCTGCTGATTGCTGATCAGATACACCGGAAACGGACAGTCGGGCCAGTACCGGGCCAGCAGCGTAAAGAAGGGCAGCCAGGCATCAGAATAGGCATCACACGACGAAACCAGAACGCAGACTTCCGGAAGGCGCGCAGCACCTGCGTTTGGGAATGCCAGGCCGCCCGGGCCGATATTGTGGGCGTCCTGTGCCGCCATTAGTGCAATCCTTTGCAGTCAGTGATCTTCAATTGACCCTGTCTTGTAAGACAAAGCCGCGAAAATGGTCAAGATGACCATCCGATCCCGGAATTCCTGCGGATCGATGAATCACTCAATCCTGATTTCGTCGCTGCAGCAGGCGTTTTGCCTCTTCAAGCGACAAAGTGCCGTTCTTGTCGACGTCCAGTCTCAGCAGGCGGTCTTTCTGCTCGGATGGAAGTTCATCCGCTGAAACCACACCGTCGCCGTTCGCGTCCATCCGTTTGAAGATCAGTTCGAGTCCCTTACCGTCGCCAAGTTGATCACGGAATGCACCGCGTGGGCCACCGCGACCAAGGCTTCCGTCTGCCATATGATATTCGATATATCCAATCATCATTTCGTCATACGTCTGAGGACCCCAGCGAACGGTGCGGGTCGGATCAGGGTTGGCCGGGTTTTCTTTGCTGTTGTCGTAGACCGCAGTCGCGCGAATCGTGGAGCCGGCGGGCAGTGTGATCGGTTCTGCAAGCCGGTAGGACAACTGCCAGTTAAAGTCGTAGCGTGGAACGTCCAGTAAGGTCTGTTTCTCGCCGTCCGGAAGAATGGCTTCGTATCGGAACGATTTGCCTCTCAAGTGCATGTGCGGAAAGAATGCCAGAATCGTGGCCTCCTGCGGTACGGACTGAGTGGCCACGACTTCGTGGTCTGATGCCCCCGGAGGAATTGCCAGCCTGGGTTGAGCGATTCCTTTGACGTCGACCAGATGCTCCGGTTTTTCGTCGAGAAAGATCATGCCGATCATCGGCTGATCTTCAGTCGCCGTACCGTTCGGAGTGTAATGAATCTGGAATTTCAGCCGGGAGCCGGCGGGCAGGACTTTGCCGAAGCCTTCGTTGAAATTCAATGCGTCATAGCCGGGAGCATACGCAGCAAAAAAACCGTCTGCTCCTCCTTCTTCGCCTTCCTCTTCAATAACGACTCCAGCCGCACTGCGTTTTCCCGGAGGCATCACGAAGACCAGCACGTGATGCACGACGCCGCGGGCCGTCGGGCGGATTTCCAGAGCCTTGATGTATCTGGTTTCGGTAAGCCCCGTTTCCACGATCACATTCTGATACGGCATGGTGCCGGTCGCTTTGACGGCAATGGGAGCAGGCATCTGCACGATATGATCGGGCTCACCGATCTGCCAGCCGCCATGGAAAGTGCGCGGGAGGGGAGCGTCGGCCGGATCGCCTTCCGGCTGGCCGCCATTCAACCAGTCCAGTAGCGCCGTTTTGTCGACGCTTGCGACCGAGCAGTCATTGGCAAAGGGGCTGACCGCACCCTCAGCCGGATCGGCCGCGAACCACGGAGGCATGATGTCCTCGCTGATGACTCGCCGGATGGAACCACTCTGGCCCT
The DNA here is from genome assembly GCA_031403975.1 of Planctomycetota bacterium. Lineage (GTDB taxonomy): Bacteria > Planctomycetota > Planctomycetia > Planctomycetales > Planctomycetaceae > SXXK01. The sequence continues at coordinate 6,096 of JANNGQ010000467.1, read as the reverse complement.
TGACCTCGTCATAGTTGCTCAGCGCGAACGGCGCGACGCCACCGTCGCGGTGGCATTCCAGACAGTGAGTCTGGATAATCCGCGAGATGCGGTTGTGATAGGTCTGGCTGGCCGTCAACACAGTCGCAGGCTCAAGATCCAGGGGGCAGCCGGGTGCTGATGTGGCCGCGACCGTCGGTAGTTCGCCAGCCAGCGTGGCTTCGATTGCGTCGGCCAGAAACGTCTCACGCGGTTCATCTTTTGTATAGTTCGTGCCGTACTGATCGTCGACCGCTCCGCGATAGACGATTGTGCGACCGGCGTCGAGCACGATCGCGTCGGTGGTGTGTGTCGCCCCGACCGCGGTCGCAAGATCCCCGTCGGCGTCGAGGGCATAGTGCCCTTTGAATCCGTGGGTCCGGATGGCATCTCGAATCGCTTCAGGCTTGTCGCTCGAAGTGGGATTCACGAACACGAACGCTACGTTGCGGTCCAGAAACTGCTGTTCCAGCGAGGCGAGGGTCGGCGCGTACTTCCTGCTGACGGGACAGCTCGTGTTTGTAAATGCAATGACGACAGCAGATCTGGCCTTCAACTCGCTCAGCCGAAGTGTTTTTCCTTCGACGTCGGTCAATTTCATGTCCGATACCATGCGACCCACTCCGTGATTCCCGGGAATCAGCCGCTGCGGTCCCTGACGGAGCGGTTTCAGTTCGACCGGCTGAGCCTGTCCGACAATGGCAGCGGCAACAACCGCTGCGAGGATAAGTCCGGAAGCAATAATGTTTGGTCGGAGAATCATGGTAATGAGCTATTCGTAAATCTCAGGTGCGGGATGGAACGTCGAGATTAAGAACCCGTCCAGGAACTACACCGTGTTTGTGGAGGCTTCCTGGCCCGATAGGCCAGGCTATCAGAACGAATGGCCCCTTGGGCCGAAACAATTGGAAGCAGGCAACACACCCACATCCTACGAAGTTGATTCTGGACGGATGCTAAGGACTGAAATGCGCAGGCAAGACACCCGGCCTACGACGGATGACTGCACGCCAATTCACGCAGGTTGCCCTCCAGGACCACCTGAGGGCAAGACCAGACCAGGAAAAACATGCTTTCTCTCACCGCCCGTTCTGCAGGATGCCCGACCGTGTATCCGGCACCTTTGGTGGCCGCCAGCCATGCCTGAGCCGACCGGATCACCAGTGAATTCGCCCGTCGGCGGACAGCCTCGATGCTCGTTGGTCCCCCGGAGCATGGATTGCCGGCAGCCTCCCGGAGATCACGGCAGAGTTCTGCGGCTTCGTGTTCCAGTGGTGCAGAAAACTCGGCGAGTTCCGGTCGGCGGTCAACTTCTTCCGCGAACATCCTCAGCGTTCCCTGAGCAGTCCCGATTGCCACAGCCGACGTTCCCAGCGAACCGGCCCCTCCGCCGACTCCTGCGGACATGACTCGTTCGACAGGACCGTGCAGTACTTCATCCGCTGCAACAACGACGTCCCGAAGTTCGACGATGGAAGTCTGTGAGGAACTCAGCCCCATCAGAGGAATCGGCGGAAGAACGGTGACACCGGATCTGTCCGTCGGCACTGCGGCAAGGATCTGTCGACCGTCGGGCAGTGTTCCCCCGGTGACAAGCTGATCAGCCTGCAGAGCTCCGGTCGCCCACGGGATTAATCCGCTCAGCCGATATCCGCCGCGCGGTTCAACTGCCGGTGTTGCGGAGACCGTCGGCATCTTGACATGCTGTCGCGACGTTGTCAGATGCGAGATCCCGACAGTGGCAAACAGCTCGCCCCGACACAGCTTCGGAAGCAGGCGCGAGGCCAATGCCGTGTTGGGCGAGGATTCCATCCGCTGACATGCTGCGTTTCGCTGCGTCAGGATAAAGGTTGTCAGGAGACTGCCGATTGACAGTTCACGATAAATCTCCAGCATTTCAACGGCGTCGATGCCATCACCTCCGAACAGGGCCGGAATGTTCCAGCGGTTCCCCCCGGCCTCTGCCAGCAGTTCCATCTGTGCAACGGGCCAGCAATCGGCCGAGTCCGGCTCCGGGATTTCGTGCAGAGTCCGCACCAAAGTCTGAAAAGCATCATGAACCACGACGCCGGACATGAACAATCCTGCTTTCGTCTTTGAGCCACAATCCGCAACACCCACGCCGGAGTAAAAGTGCTCCGATGTTACTCCGGCGATTCTACCTCAACCAGCGGACTGAGCCGGCCGACTTTCGCCTTAACTCGGCTGTAGACCGATTCATCCCAGGTGTGCAGACCAAGCACCGCGCGGCTGTTCTTGCCCGGAACGAGACTTCGATAGAGCATGACCTGATGATCGTCGATGCGGATGCGAAAGCCGCTCGCTTCATGTGACCCCACGATGCGGCGCGTCTCCGTCACGGTCAATCGAGCCCAGTCGGCCGCTGAATAGTCACGCTGCGGATGCCAGTCGAGGGCCAGTGGCAGGGTGACACCCCCCTTGCCGACTCCGGTGAGTTCAAGCTGACCATCATGCTCCCGATAACTGCCAAACGTATGCCGAATCCGATCATCCTCAAGCCACAACGGGAAAGTCCGCACAGTGCGAGGTCCACACGAAAGTGACACTTCGCGCGTCACCGGGTGTGTCACAGAACACCCGCCACGGACCAGCGGAACTGAAGTGACAAGCGTCACTTTGCGCTCCGGGTCATTGCTGCTCACACTGTCGGTCATCATGGCAAACCGGTCGTGCGGAGCCAGCAAAAGCTGACGGACTCGCTTCACAGGCGAGGATTCTTCGCTTTCCAGTTCCACGAACACTGTTTCCGGGTCGAGGAACCAGCAGCTGCATTTCCACGTCGAAGGAGACGGCACGACTTCGTCGTCCATCCGGACGGACCAGGTCCAGGGGCCATCCAGCAGCGGAACTCCCGCTGCCGCGAACATCAGCTGAGCATCGCTCGAATGCCAGTCCAGCGTCAGCAGGTCCGCATCTGCCGTGAGTGACGATCGCAGTATCGCGATGCACGAAGGATCCGACTGCCACGACACAGCTGGTTTGCCGGTGATCCTGTCAGACTTCTGTTCGGTGCCGCTTTCTGTCGCCTTCCCGCGATCGCCTTCCCGCCGTGTTTTCTTTTTCAACTTCTTAGGTCGGGTCACTTCGCCGGCCGGTTTTTCGCACTGACACAGCAACTTCTGCAGGGGACGCTCGTGAGCTGACCCGACCATCGGCAACAGCACATTCAAAATCTGGCTGAGTCCGGGCGATGCTGTCTCTGACATGTGATCATGAGAATCACGCGACACTGGCATTAACAGTGTCGCCACACGTTCGGTCACGGCCGTCAGGCGAGCCTCCATGCTGCCGGTCCAGAGTGGTACACGAAACACTTCCGCCCAGACGGAACATCGGGTCAGTGGCGCTAACCATTCCGGAAGCCGCCGCAGCATCGATCCGTGCACCAGACCATCCGAATCGCAGCCCGTCGTCAAAACGCTGTGCAGAGCATCTTCCGCCGATTTCTGCATCGGTTGCGTCCCTCCGAGCGGGCTCAGTAACAGACTGCAGATCCAGATTGACTCGCCCTGAGCGATGATCTGGCGGATCGAATCGTCGCCCTCTGGATCCGGGTTGCTGGAAGCATCAAACAGTCCGCCGGCTGTTTCTCGCAGCATGGCGTCCGCCAGCACGGCTAAGGCTTCCGTAAACCGTTCGGGTGAAAGTCGATGAGCTTCGCGGAGCAGGGTTTCCGCGATAGCAATCGTTTCCCAGGGTCCCGGAATTCCAGAGGATTCAGTCAGCCAGTTGGCGATCACTTCCTCAAACGGTGAGCCAGACGGGGCGAGCTTACTCTTTTTGCCGCGGACCCGGGCGGTGTCTTTCGTAAGATCATCCAGCGACGCTGCGAGCTCACGCTCGCGTCCGCTCAGATCAACACTGGCTGCGGACCACAACGCCAGCAATGCTGCTGAGCCATGGGTCTTCTTTTTCAGCCTCTTCATTGGCTTCGCGAGGGCCGCGACAAAAGCTGCCTGAAATGCCGTCAGGTCTTTAGCCGTCACAGCCGCTCTCAGAGCCGCATCGGCTCCACGATGGAGCGGAAGTGAACGGAGCAGTCGTTTGGAAACAGTTGTCGACATCGGAGGAGTTGAACCTGCAAAAAAGGGCCATCCCGCCACCGGGACGAGCCCGGTGGCGGGAACGTACGCTGCGTGCACTAAATCGTCGTCGACGAAAATCCTCCGTCCACCACTATGTTCTGCCCGGTGACAAACGACGACGCCTTGTGCGAAGCCAGCCATACGACGGCCCCGGCCAGCTCGCGAGCGTCTCCGAACCTTGCCATCGGCGTGTGGCCGATGATCTGACTGCCTCGTTCGGTATAGGAACCGTCTTCCCTGAACAACAATGCACGGTTCTGTTCTGCCGGGAAAAAGCCGGGACTGATTGCGTTGACACGAACGCCGCGAGTCGCCCATTCACGGGCCAGAAATTTCGTGAAGTTGATCACCGCGGCTTTGGCGGCAGAGTACGCGACAACCCGGGACAGAGGTATTATTCCGGCCATCGACGCAATGTTGATGATGCTGCCCTTTTTCTGAGCCAGCATGGTTTCGCCAAACACCTGCGCCGGCAGCAGTGATCCCCCTACGAGGTTCAGATCAAACACACCGCTCCACGCTTCGCGCGACAGTTTGCAGAAGTCACTCCCCGGGGTCAGTGTCGCATCCGGTCGGTTTCCGCCTGCCGCGGCAACCAGAATCGTGACCGAGCTCAGCTTTTCCATGATGACATCCCGGGCTTCGGTCAGCGATTTCGCATCGAGCGCATCGGCCGCCTGAAACATGGCCCACCCGCCTAAGGCTTCGATCTCACGGACTCGGGCCATCCCCCGGTCTAAGTTACGTCCGACGACCGCCACACTCGCACCGGCCTCCGCCAGTGCCAACGCCATGCCTCCACCCAGCGTTCCGGTTCCGCCAAGGACAACTGCCGTTTCGCCGGTGAGATCAAACAGAGACGTTGCCATAGCACTGGACTTTCAGAATTCCGAAGGTCATCACTTGCGGGATGGGAATTCTGACCGAAGTACCCCGGCGCGTGCATCTGTGAGTCACTTGAAAATCCGAGTTTCGCAGACGTAGCATGTGCTCCGGCCCGTGTTCAGCGAAGCCGGACGGAATCTGCTCTAAACCGAATGCATCTGTATCTATACCGGCGACGGCAGTCCCATGCTGATCGACATCAATCGCAATCCTTCGATGGTTCACCTTCGGCAGTTCGCGCTGTCGACACTGATCATGCTGCCGCTGGTGACGTGGGTATGGTCCGGTGATACGATTCCGATGTTGTGCGCCGGGCTGGCGGGAATCGCAGTTCTGCTGTGCGGCTGGCTGCGTCCGGGTCTGCTCAAGCCGTTGTTTATAGGTTTGTCAATTGTGTCATGGCCGATCGGGTTCGTCGTCAGTGAAGTCGTGCTGCTGGCGCTGTTCTACGCCGTGTTTACGCCGGCAGGCTTGATTTCCCGGCTGTTGCGACGCGATCCTCTGGCACTGCAGCCTGGCTCCGCTCTGCATGGCTCGTGGAAAGCAAAGAAATCGGTAACCGACACCAGCCGCTATTTTCGGATGTCCTGAAATGTCGTCAAAGAAATCCAGTGAACCGACCCCCTTCGAGGTTCTGGCCGACGAACCGCAGATGTCGCTGGCTCGGGAGTTCCTGCTGTTCCTTCGTGACAACAAAAAGTGGTGGCTGACTCCGATCCTGCTCGTCCTGATCGGCGCGACGCTGCTGATTGCACTTACAGCTACCGGTGCCGCGCCGTGGATCTACACGGTGTTTTAGGCCGCAAAGATGCATTGCCGCTATCAGCGTTCATTAGCGGTTCCAAACCGCTGATAGACGCTGATCGACGCTGATGAATCGCCGTAGAAACCGGCAGTCCGGGCTTGAGAAGTCATTCATGGACGTCAGTTGTGTCCATACGAATGGGCTCGCCGCGTGGGGCAACGCCGTGGGGCAACGCCGTGGAAACTTTGGCGTCGACAAATCGTTGGTTTTGTAAGCACAGAAGTGTTGGAGATCGACGAATCAGCGTTCGCGCAGGGCTGTAATGATATTCAGCCGCACAGC
>JANNGQ010000466.1:0-3391 GCA_031403975.1 Planctomycetota bacterium | reverse complement strand
GCAAACAATCGCACGGCCAGCACACTGTGCTTAATAAAGAACCCGAAGATCTCGATGGCAAAAATCCCATACATCAGGAAGCTGCCGAACGGCCCCGAAACACCGGTATCCGGCATCATGTTGCCAAAGAATCCACCGGGGCCCATCGCCCTGAACCCAAACACAACCGTCGCTACAAACGCACTGACAGCCAGAACGCCGGTGACGTTGATGTTCCCAGTGGCTGATCCAAGCCAAGGGAGTGCTCCAAGCAGATTGCAGATCAGTATGTAAAAGAAGCAACTCCAGATGAACGGCAGATACTGATCCGCCGGATGACCGGCGGCATGATGAACATGGCCGTGCCCATGATCTTCATGACCATGATGATCATTACCATGATGGCCATGACTGTGGTCGCCGATCGTCGGGCGGACAACTTCATCCCGAATGTACAGAGCAATGAATTCCCAGAAATTCCAGAAACGGCCCCTGGCCGGCTGACCGGATTGAATCCTCGCCGCAAGACCGCGAAAAACCAGGAAGACAAACACGGCCGCGACCACCTGCAGCAGCATGAACCTGGTAATCTGAAACCCGTAGATATCAGGCAGAGTAATATCGAGCAATCCATGTCCATGCGCATCCGCCTGACCGCGCGGGAGGTCAAACCCGAACGCATCCCGGACGTGATGGAAATGGTCTTCCTTGTGTTCAGCAAACATCATGTGTCGGCAAGGAATCGCTTAAGGTCAATTCGAAATAAGTCTCAACACTGCGCCATAGCATTCAGGGGTCAGCCGAGATCGGCTTCTTCCTGAGCAACCAGATCTCGGTCACCAGAGCCAGCAGATAAAAACCAATCAGCCAGCCGAAAAAATCAACGACAGTAATTTCCGGATGAAGCAGTTTCACTGCAACGGCCACTGCACCGACAGCACCAACCCTGAGCATCGTCTGCACGACCATTGTCACCAAATCGTTCGGGAAGATAGCGAGTCCCGAAAGAAAGACAACAATCCAGCCAGGAACGAGACTGGACACAGCCGCTAAAGTCATCCACCAGACACCCGCTTCGCCCCGCAGCAGCCTTGCGGGCCAAAAGCAAAGCACCCAGCCGACCGCCATAATCGCTGTCAGCCAGGTCGCGGACCTGAGCCCGCTTGATTTCCGATTATCGGTCACGCTAAAACCACTTCAGACTCTCAAAGAGTCAGATCGCTGTCACATCCGCAGCGGTGACGCGGCAGGCTGAAGCCTACCCTACAAATCCGCAGGGCTTGTCCTCGCAGGATTAGCTGCCGGGAGTGTTCTTTCTGTCCTCCGAATTCTGACGCTTTGCCTGAGCCGTCTCCTGATCCAGTCGACGCATGAGCTGCCGCAGCGAAGCCCCTGCGAACACCATTCCAACACACGCACCCGAAATCGTCAGCACCGGACTCCAACCGAAACGATGATCCAGCCAGGCTCCGGCACCCGCCAGCAATCCCAGTCCCATCGCCCCTGCTATCACTTCATGAGCCGTACGATACGCCTGAGCAACGTGAGCCATTCGACTTCGCCGCCGGTTGGCATCAATTGGTACGCGGTCGGACACGACTGCTCGCCTCTTGAAGCACTCCAGAACCCCAGCCACGCTGCGGGCGGCGAGTCTAGGGGCGACTCAAAATCCAGTCAAAGAGGGTCGCAACGCGGCTCCGCATTTCCCGGAAACGGGAGGCAAGGAGCTTATCGCAGTGAACGATTTTTGTAGCCGGATTCGTAAGAATTCGGAAGTGACCGGGTGACTTCGAAGTCATCCCAGGCCGAATCTTGATGAGCAGCAGGACCCCGCATTCGCAGAGGATGGTCAACCATTCATTGGCATTTGGAGACACGACTTTGAGGATCTGGTCGTTCCGTTGATGTCTCGATCTGGTTCGTGTCTCGTGTTGATTCGCCGATATCAGCGTCCATCAGCGTTCATGGTCGGTTGAAAAAACCGCTCATAGACGCTGATGAATCGCAGTAGAAAGCGACAGTCGGAGCCCGTGAAAGGACATCCATGGACGTCAGTTGTGTAGATACCAATGCCACAGTTGGACTGTCGAAATAGTGCAGAACCTTCGTAGGGTAGGCTTCAGCCTGCCAGTTTCATTTCGAAAACCACACGATCGAGATGATATCGGCAGGCTGACGCCTACCCTACGACTAATCCGACAGTCCCCCAGGCCCGGTGGCGGGGCGCAACGTCGCTTGTGTAAGGATTAGGTCGTCGCCCGTCGTTATATCAGACGGCAACAATCACTATTCAGTCTTCAGAAACGGGATGATCCACTCAACCAGTGAATTCTGGTCTTTGTCTGATCCCGCCGGCACAGGCGACATCTGCAGGTCACCATAGCGAAGCTGGCCATGGACTCCGTATGGAATCAGCTTCAGTCGGTTCATGGAAGGTTCGACACGCACTTCAACAAAGCTCTGGTAGAAGGGTGCCTCGTTGACATCGAATATGGCCGACAACCACTCCGGAGAAAACGGCCAGCCGCCGAATCGTTGAGTCCAGAACCAGGCCGGGCGTTTCCAGAGAGGAACCGTTGCCTGGATCTTTGAAACCACCATCGTGCGATTCGGGAAGAATGCCCATTCCGACGTCACCGGAGTCCCGGGCCAGTCCAGGGCCGTTCCGAAACTGAGGTACGCTCCGCCTCCACCGTTCACGAAATGATGCATCGAGTGATTCGCGGAGCCTCCCGGATCGGTACCACCACCGGTGAGTGGCTGACTCTGTTCATGATAGTATTCCAGATCGTGAGTATCACCGGCCATCACGACCGAGACATTGTGCCTGTGAAACAGCGTGCGAAGCGCGAGGAAGCCTGCATCACCGACAGAATGATCGATTCCGCCTGCAAAAAACGGATGCCCGAGGATCACCATCTTTGTCCGTTCACCGGCGGCTTCAAGAGCGGCTTCGAGCCATGCAAGCTGAAAATCGTCAATGCTCCGCGCCACGCCGGTGTCAACAGCGAACAACGCAAAGGTCTCTGTCTGCAGCTGGAAGTAAGGAGCCTGCTGAAGCTGAGTCGGGACTTGATACTCGGCACGCAGGCGAGAAGCCTGCGCGATCAGTTCGTCGATTCGGGATTTCGTTGTACTGGAGATATTCTTGTCGACATCGACGCGGGCCCGCATCGCGACTCGAGCCGCCTGCGGTTCAAAGAACGTCGCCGCGAATCCTTCCAGTGCGTCGTACCAGTCGTGATTCCCAGGGATTGCATAAATCGGTTTACGAGTCCCCATGAACGGAAGCCAGAAATTGGCTTCATAGTCTTTCATCGCTCCGGTCGGATAAACGACGTCTGACGAGATCACGACGAAGCGGACATCGTCACGTCGCACGACCTCCAGAAGCTGACTCTTCAGACTGTGC
>JANNGQ010000465.1:0-6427 GCA_031403975.1 Planctomycetota bacterium | reverse complement strand
GCCGCCGGGCTTGACAGCCAGCCTCCTGCCGACAGACGGTTTCAGTCACAGCAGCGGTCGGTCGTTCCGAATCGGGGAGTCGCCGGACGGTCGCACGCTGTTTTTGGTGTTCGAGTGGATCGAACCGGACTGGATGGTTCTTCCAGTGACCGGCTACGAAATCGAAGGGGCAATCTGAGATGTCGGCGAACACCCACAAGACAGACGCTCGCCGGGCCGCGGCTGCGAAGTATCTGACGCCTGAGCTGAAGGAGCGGATGCGGAAGGCGATCGAAGAAGAATCTCGGCCTGAAGTGATCGCGGCGAACAAGGCGCAAGCACGCGAATTGCTGGCGCAAAAACGTGCTGCAGAGGCGGTTGTGACGGTGCTGATGAAGTCGATTCAGGAAGAGAAGGAACGACAGCAGCTGTCACTCGCTGACCTGGCAGCACGATCCGGCATCGACCGTAGCAATCTCTCTCGAATGCTCAGCGAAGCCTCGGGCAATCCGACGATTCAGACGCTGCATCGTCTGGCCGCAGCCGTCGGAAAACGGCTGATCGTCTCTCTGTCGGAAAAGTGACGAGTGATCACTCGCTGAGGGTGCGATCTTCCGAGTGCGTGTCACAGTTTGCGAAGGTCGTCATCGGACAACGCATGCTGATCAGGACCACGCAAATGGGTGACAATGACGCAGTCGCCGTCCAAATAGAAGATTGCCCGAAACACACGGCCCTTTCGCGTACCAAAGAGTGCGTTCCTCAATTCTCGATGACAAAACTCATCTTCCGCCGCTTTGGAAAACGACAAGGGACTCGTAGAGATTTGCAACAGAACGCGGTCCAATGCATCCAGCCAGGAGAGGGCACCGACGACAGATCGCTGTGCGATCCAGTCAGCAATTTCATTCTGATTGCGCAATGCTTCTGCGGTCAGTTGAACGCGAAAACTCATGCCGTCCGCTGCAATCGAGTGCGCGTTTCATGTATCGCCTGATCAGCATCGATCAGCCGTCCGGCCTCAACATCGGCAAGTCCGCGTTCCAGTGATTGCAGACTCTGCTCAAGCTCTTCCGTCGACGGACGGGACGCACACCAATGTTGGAAAAGGTCTTCCAGCGACAAGGCTGATGTCGCGTCATGGGATTGCTCCATAACGAATCGACGAAACGCTTCGACCTGTTCAATCACTGTGCTCATAGCGACAGAATACCACTTGCGAATACCATGAGCAATGACTCACCCAATCCATTCGGGCCTGCTGTCTGAGGTTGCTGCGACAATGGAGGTCGCTGCCCTCGGCAGCCCGCACAACGCTTCATCCCCAGCCGCTTGTTCAGCGACCAGTACATACTTCGCAAGTGGACTGATGCGGACAAGAGTTTACGGCAGCATGCGAGCAGGCAGGTTGACTCCGGAGGCGACCCCAAGTAAAATGTCGGTGCCTTGGATTGCGACGCGGGGCTCGCCTGATTCATTGGCCGCGTGTCCATGCCAGGCCGAACCGCTGTAGACGCTCGGGCCGGTTGGCGCAAGCTACGGGACGAAATCTCTCAGGCGCAGCCAGTCGAGGGCTCGGTGCGACCAGTCGCGGGCGACGGCTGTGGCGGGGTTGGGTTTCATGCCGAAACCGTGGCCTCCCACTTCGTAGATGTGCAGCTCGGTCGGGATGCTTCTTCGATGCAGTTCTATGAACAGCAGCGTGCTGCCATTCGCATCAGACGATGTGTCATCTGCGGACTGGGCGATAAACGTCGGCGGCAGGCCAGAATCGAGATTCACGTCGGTTCGAATTTGTTGTGTCTCCGGGTCCATGATCCGATGCGGATAGATTAACAGCAGCGCATTGGGCTTCAGTTGCGACGGATCAGCGTTCGTGGAAAACGACGGCTCACTCGCCGCTGCCACGAGCGCGGTTTGCCCACCGGCGGAGAACCCGAGGACTCCGATTCTCGCCGGATCGATCTCTAGCTCTCTCGCCCTTGATCGGACTTCCAGCAGGGCTTTTTGCAGATCCTGTGCAGGTCCCTGAACCGGGTTGGGCTGTTTGTTTGTCGGAGTCCGATACGCCAGTTCGATTCCCACGATGCCATTCGATGCCAGCCACCGGCAAACGACAGAGCCTTCATGTTCATCGGCGAGTCGACCGAAGCCTCCGCCGGGAACAACGATGATCGCGGCTCCTGGTGTTGCCTGTGTTGCATCCGGCGGATACACAAACAGGCGTGGCTGAGAGACATCGAATCGTCTTGTCAGTCCATCGTCACCTTTCACGAGCGTCTCGGCTGGTTCAGCGCTGACGACAGGGTCAGGCATCCCGTCCGGCCAGAGGATGATCTCAGCAGGGTCATCGGCGACGGCGAACGGCATCGCAGCGAGAAGTAGCATGATGGCAATTATGGAGCGCATCGAACGATTCCTGTCATGAGTGACATACTGTTGCCCCGGCGTTCCGTGGACGGGAATCTACGGGACATGGCACATACGAACAATTTCCGTCGGCGGAGCGACGGGGCAACAGTACGAATCCCTCATCAGCGCGACTCATTCAGAAATTCTCCAGGCTCGCTGTCGCCTTTCAGAAAGCCGGCGGACGATTCGAAAAAGCGTCGGCGACGACCGGGGACTTGTTCGGACTGAGTCGACTGTTCTTCCAGGTCGTGCAGATTCGCCTGACAGACACGGCATCCGACTGTACGGAGATGGAATTCAATGTAGGCCACAGCATCGGCACTCGACGTACCGAGCAGATAGCCGCCCATTTCGGTGCGAGTCGGGCAGCTCAGCCTGGCCCTTTGCCAGACTTCCCCGATCGAGTTGCCACCTTGATCACGATGGCGAATCAACTGGGCAACTCGCGCCTGCAGCGCCGTGTCGCTGCGAAGTTGAGTTTCAAACTCCACCATGCGATTTGCCGGCAGCAGTTCATCCAGCCAGGCGGTCAGTTCCCGATCGGTCCAGGACATAATGCCACTTTTCATAAAGCGAACGCAGTCCGCAGACTGGAACAGGCACTTCAGGGCCGACATCGAACGGCGTGTCGAGGGGCTCTGTACCGACATCCAAAACAAGGAACGTTGCACCGGAGTCGATCCGCCAACTTGTCCCGACAGGATACGTCGGTTAGATTCGGAATTTCCAGCCACCGGGCTTCAGAATTGCGTCCGGTCAGAATCCGCGAAGCCGTTTGTCTCATCGCCGGTCTCAGTCCTGTGCTGAAAAGGTGTCGGGTACTCTACGGGCATGATGGCTCTTTGTTGTCGGTTGTTTCCCTGAGAGTTTCAGACACCTTCTTCAACACCTGACCGCTCACCGGGACGATTTGATCGTGCAGTATCGTTCCTATCAAAACACCGACCCGCCAAAGCTGCATCAATTGTGGCATTCGTGCGGGCTGGGGCGGAATGCGGCGGAAGGATTCTCGTGCGACGTTTTTGAATTGTTTTCGTGCTCACTGCCGTACTTTGACCGCTACGGGCTGATTCTGGCGCTGGATGGTCTGCGAGTCGTCGGATTTGTCCATGCGGGATTTGCTCCGAATAGTGCAGAAACGGACATCGATCAGCGGCAAGGGATCGTTTCGGCCCTGATGGTCCATCCCGATTACCGTCGACAGAAAGTCGGAACTGAACTCGTGCGTCTTGCCGAAGAGTATCTGCGATCTAAGGGTGCGGAATCCGTCGAGGCGGGAGGCGGATTGAACCGCAACGGGTTCTACTGCGGAATCTACGGAGGACTTGAACCATCCGGATTCTGCAATACATCAGCCGCCTGGCGCGAGTTCTTCGGATCCTGCGGCTATGCGCCGGGTTCCGAAACATTTGTTTTTCGTCGCGATCTGCTGCAGACTCGGGATCCGGTCAATGCCAAGCTGCTGCGACATCGGCGACGTCTGAACCTCGTCATCACCGACCGACCGTCGGATGAATCCTGGTGGTGGTTTGCAAGGTTCGGGCATCTGGATTCGTTGCGGTTTGAGCTACAGGAAAAGGCCGACGCGAAAGTCGTTGCGTCAGGGCAGATCATCGGGATGGACCTGTTCATCCCGAAATGGGGCGTCCGCTCAGTCGGTATCCGCGATGTGTTCGTACCGGAATCAGAGCGGCGCCATGGATATGCTCAGGCACTCGTTCTGGAGATCTGCAAACGCCTGCGCGGCGAGGCCGTGCAACTCGTGGAAGCTCATGTGGATTCCGAAGACACGCCTGTGATTGAGCTGTTCGTGTCGGCGAAATTCGAGCTCAACGACCGGCTGGTGACGTTTCGGAAGGCACTGAATCACGGCTGATTCACGATCGCCCCAGGCATCCCTTGACGACGCCTTTCCAGCAGTTGACGTCGAATGGCCAGTAAGCGATGGAACGGGCGTACCAGCGAATCGCCTGACGCGGTGCGGTAGAGGCCAGGAACCACGCGGAGCAACTTTCGACGTTGGCCAGAGTTCTGCGTCGTACGGACCAGGGCAGTTCGCGACCGCGGCTGGTTTCCAGGGCTCGCCGAACGGTCAGTAATCGCAGTTGCCTCATGCGGTCGTGGTTCTTCGAAAACGAACCGGGCCGCCAGCGATACAGCGTGACAGGATCCCGCAGAGCAGCGAATGCCGCCCCGGACGCAGCAGCCTTCAGCCAGAGATCCCAATCCTCGGCCAGTATGGGACTCACCGTGAATCCACCGACAGCATCGAACAGGGAACGCTTCATCATCGCGCTGGACATGACGATGAAATTGTCCATCAGCAGCGATTGGAACAGATCACCTTCGGGCATTGCGGCAGGATCACTGCGAAGTTCGGCCACACGATTGACGTCCCCGAAGTTTCTGGCGTTTGTGTACACAACATCAGCATTCTGTTGATTCGCCAGTTCCAGCTGCCGACTGAGTTTTTCCGGTTCCCACAGGTCGTCATGATCGAGGAATGCGAGCCACTCGGCACGGGAAGCACGGACGCCGTTATTGCGGGTCTGTGCCAGACCGGATGCTCCCAGATTCGTCTGGTGGATCATCCGGACGTCGTCGCCATAGCTTGCAATAATGTCCGCAGTCGAATCGGTAGAACCATCGTTGACGACAATGACTTCAACGCTGCAGTCTCTCTGATTCAGCGCGCTGTCGATGGCGGACGCCAGATCGGCGGCACCGTTGAAGACGGGGATAATGACGGAGACGATCGGCATGGGTGCTGACAGGTTTGGTGAGGACGAATCGGACTGGCCCGCTACACTATGCGTTTGTTCGCCTTCGGTGCATGCTTGATTCACGCCCGGGCGGCGTTGAAGGCCCGGCACAATGCAGTGTGTTCCGCGCAGTCCGAATCCATCAGAGTGTTGTGTTTCGGCAACACCACTGCAAAACGATCCCGCTTATGACAACCGCTCATCAGTTTCTGAAACAGCATTTCGGCTTTGAAGAATTCCGCAGTCCGCAGGCCGAGATCATTTCGCATGTCATGAAGGGTGAACACGCACTGGTCATCATGCCGACCGGCAGCGGCAAGTCACTGTGTTTTCAGATTCCGGCACTGATGAAGACTCAACAGCCCGGCACGGGGCGGCCGCCACTGTCGCTCGTCCTGTCGCCGTTGATTGCTCTGATGAAGGACCAGGTTGACACACTTCAGAAAAAGGGTATCTCCGCCACGTTCATCAATTCGTCGCTGAGTAAACGCGAACGGACGAAGCGCTATGCGGCGGTTTCTGCCGGGCAGTATGCTCTGCTGTATGTCACGCCTGAGCGATTCCGGAAGACCGAGTTCCTCGACGTCATTGGTCGCCGCGAGATTCGGCTGCTGGCCGTCGATGAAGCTCACTGCATCAGCGAATGGGGACATGACTTTCGACCGGACTACACTCGAGTGGGCGAATTCCGGGCGATCATCGGCAATCCGGTGACGATGGCGCTGACGGCAACCGCAACTCCCGAGGTTCAGCGGGACATCGTCGCTCAACTAGGACTGCAGCCGTCAGAAATGCGGATGTTTCACGAAGGAATCGATCGACCGAATCTGGAACTGCGCGTGGAAGAAATCTGGGACGCCGATGAAAAGCAGGAGTCGATGCAATCGGTGTTCTCTCGCTGGCTGACACCGGCAACAACAGGCAGCGGGATCGTCTACTTCACGCTGATTCGTGTTCTGGCGGAGTTCAGCGAACGACTGCAGGCCGAGGGCATTGACCACGTCTGCTACCACGGCGATCTCGACCGCCAGCAGCGGCGATCCATTCAGGAGGATTTCATGGAAGGCCGATCACGACTGGTGCTGGCCACAAATGCATTCGGCATGGGAGTCGACAAAGAGGACATCCGGTTCGTCGTTCACGCGGATATTCCAGGCTCCATGGAATCGTACTACCAGGAAATCGGCCGCTCCGGACGCGACGGTCTGCCTGCGGAATGTGTGTTGCTTTATGACCAGCGAGACCTGAACACTCAAATGGAATTCATCCGCTGG
>JANNGQ010000464.1:0-1846 GCA_031403975.1 Planctomycetota bacterium | reverse complement strand
TCGCTTCACAGTCTGCGGCCCGCTCCGGACACTATTCTGCCAGCACCATCGCCGTCTTCTGATGCAGTGTCTGCTTGATCAGCGCGCCGAATCTCTTGATTTCCATATCCAGTGTCAGATCCAAGTCTGACTGTACGATTCTTCCTTTGCCCTTGTCAAACTGCACGGTCCCCTGACCTTCTGAACGAGTCACGTTCAGCGTGATCGGAGCCCCTTCCTTGGGCTGAACAGAGACCGCAGGCTTCATCCCGATCATCGCAATTCCTGTGGCGGCATCATACGCTTTGAACGTCAGTGTCGAATCAATACTCATCGTACCGAACGGCATTTCAATCTTCTGGCTGATCTCCCACGAGTCGCCTGCCTTGATCTGCTTATCCGGCAGCGTCACAGCGGATTGAGTCATCATCTGTTTCAGCACATCTTCATTGATGGCACCGCCGACCGAACCGGACTTCGACAATTCGTCCAGCAGCGACTGCGGGACCGAGACATTATCAATCTTTCCAGTCGGGCGCATCGTCACGCCGAATTCCTGACCGACGATCTTCTTGAAGACCTCCACCATCGATTTCACGAGAGGCGATTCGGGTATCTGCCCGTCGTTGGAATCAAACTGCACAGTGCCGAACGGCCCGCCTTCGGACTTCATCTGCACTCGTTCAACGACCTGGGCCATCTGTGCACTTCCGTCGGACTCTACCGTGCCGATTTTCCACACCATGTCCATTTTCTGACTGGTCGTCATCGTCTGCTTTTGCCCGCTGAGTTCCATCTGCATGTCGGTGTTCTGCGTGACGACATATTTCAGCGACTCACCCGTCTGGAACTTCCACGCCAGCGATTCCTGTGCGGGTGCGAACGGAGATCCAATGGCCAGCAGGCCGACCATGGAACAAATGGTGATCGAACGTGACAGCATCAGAGGGTTCTCCCGATGAAAGGACAGCCGGCTTATCGCCCGAGCGGAATTTTTGAGTTTAATGATCGAGCGACGGGGATCGCTGGATACCTGCGGAGCATATCAAAGGCGTCCACCCTGACAGAAGACCGATTGGCAGGCTGCGGCGAATGCTCTGATTCAGGAAGGTCCGGTGAACGATCCGGCGGGGCGTTCGAACCTTGCGGCCTACCAGACCCGCCGGACCGGTTTTGCATTCGGCCGAACGGCGAATCGTCGGTGAGACGAAAAGCAGCCCGACACAGGACGGCGATGGACTTTGCACCCTGGCACGCTCCGCTGGTGAACTGTCGAAACAGCAAAACCAGCGAATTCCGGCAAGGCAAGGTACTCCCAACGCGGAAGCCGTTGTTGTTGTTACGGTTGTCCGGCTGGTTGGTGTTGCGGTTCGCCGAACGCAGATTCGTTGCGTTGTTGTTGAACGACCCGCCACGCAGCACACGGGTTCTCGGTCCTCGCCCTCGGGAAAGTGATTTTAGAGTTCTTGAATCCCGAAAGTTGTTGCAGTTGAGTCAAGTTTTGGGGAACACTGATCGACACTGATCTTCGCTAATCAAACCACATTCCTCGAGCCATCAGCGTGGATTAGCGTCGATTAGTGTTCCTTGAGTTCGGCGATCTGAGGCGAAGCCTCGCTTTCATACGCGCCGAGCCCTAATCCCTATGTCGCAAAGGTGTATTTGCGGCTGAAATTTTTCGACCGCCTGCGGCGGAGACAGAAGAAAAACAAAGACAGGGGTAAAGGAGGTAAAGGGGATCAGGGGTAAGTCCTGGCCACACGGAAACCAAGGAAGTTGCTACGGTAGGCCGGCCGGTAGGGGTTGCGGTACGCCGAACGCAGATCCGAGGCGTTGTAGTTGAACGACCCGCCACGCAGCACACGGG
>JANNGQ010000463.1:0-3179 GCA_031403975.1 Planctomycetota bacterium | reverse complement strand
CGTTAGGAGCCCGATCCCATGAGCATCACACTTTGTACGGCCCCGACCAACAACCATCGGGCTCCTGAGCACACGGCAGAATCGAAGAAACTGAACCCGGCGTCCGTCGTTGCGAATTCGGTACAGGGCAAATCTCTATGCCGACTCGATGTACTGCCTGTGGAAGAAGGTGTCCGAGACCGATCCCAGCCGCCTCGTCGGCTGCGTCCGCTCAGGTTTGCGTTCGGAATGCTGCTGACCGGCAGCGGCATGGCGATGATTCTGCTGATCGGAATTCGCGTGATCGAAGTGCGACTGATCGGTGGTGACTTCGCGATGCCGCTCGTGGCTTTCGGAGTCGTGTCCGGCGTGATGCTGCTGGGCGGTGGCTTCGGAATCATGGCGACGTCTGCATCAGGTTTTGACGAAGACGAATTCGACCGACTGGCCGACGCGGGCAACATCTCCGCCGCCCCGACACTGCCGGAACTCGACACCAGTGCAGATGAAGCGGACGAGTCCATTTTCGTCACGCAAACACGTCGACCGGCTTGAAACGGTTTTTCAGAATGACGTCCGCGTCGCAGCGGAACCAGTTCTGAATCACCGCGGCGTAAACCTGCCGGAAGTCCGTGTGATGCTTCAGATTGCCGTCGTTCAAATCATTCAGACCTGGGTGCTCGCCGATCAGACCAGGTTTCACTGTTGCACCAGCGATGAACATCGGTCCGGCAGTTCCGTGGTCTGTGCCATCGCTGGCATTCTCCTCGACGCGGCGCCCGAACTCGCTGAAACACATGACGGCAACCCGGTCAGACAGCTTCATCTGTTCGACATCATCCAGAAACGCCTTGATCGATTCGCTGAGCTGCCGCAGCAGACCCTGATGAGCGTCTGGCTGCTGCGAATGAGTGTCGAAGCCGTTGAGCTGAACGTAGTACACCGTCGTTTTCAGACCGGAACTGATTAATTTGGCGACCGTCTGCAACTGCTCACCCAGTTGCGATTTGGGATAGTCAGAATTCGACGTATAGGACGTATTTGATTTCGTCAGTCGTTCGCTGGCTGTAATCGCGGAACTGGTGCTGGACTGCACGAAGTTCAGCAAGTCGTTGCCTTGTTCCCGGCGGGCATCGGCCAGTTCCTGCACGGCCTGCTTGAACTGCGGATCTTCCGTTCCGTGCAGCCGGAACTGTTCCAGCGACCTGATCGAAGGAACCCGCACTCTTCGCGACATCAGGGCGAACGGCTGCTTGTCATAACCGAGATGCATGGCACTCGGATCGCCGCCGCTGTTGCTGTCAGTCACTTCCAGGACCCGCCCCAGCCATCCGTCCGTCCGAATCTCGTCCTTGCGCTGGCAGGTGTGCCAGATGTCCATCGATTCGAAGTGCGACTGGTTCGGTTCAGGATAACCCACGCCCTGAACGATGGCCAGACGTCCGGCTTCAAGCAGATCCGCGAAGCCTCGCAGAGCCGGATGAAATCCCATTCCGTCGCCGATATCGAGGACATCGCCTTTTGCGATCGCCAGTTTCGGTCGTAATCGACGATAGGTCGAATCGCCCGACGGTATGACAGTGTTGAGTCCGTCGTTACCGCCGGCCATCTCGACGACCACGAGAATCCGCCCGGACTGACTCTCCTGGGCTGCGGCCCGAAGTGCCGACGGAGCAAGGCCGCCGAACGTGAGCACTGCTGATCCTGCGGCTGCGTGTTTCAGAAAACGACGACGTGAAAAGTGTGCCATGTTCGTGGATCCTTGATCGCATACAGACTTGATCGTTTAACTCTCAGACAGAGGGCGAGGATGCTGTTCGCGGCGTTCATGCCGTCACCGCGGGCTCCTGGTGAAACAGTTTTACCCCAGCTGAAACTCCGGAATTGTACACAGAGCGTGAAGACCTTCCGTCAGCCTTTCTTCGCTGCCGGATGTCATCAGAGCTTCAATACGGTCCTTCGCCCCGTCCGGAATCGGGACAGCGAACAACAACAGTTCCAGATGATCGATGATGGGCCTCGGATTCGTCACTTTCTGAGTCGCCAGGTAGTCCTTCAGTGACACTCTGCCGAAGCGCGTCTTCTCATTCGTAATCAGCGACCGCACCAGATTCGACCGACCGAGCAGTGTCGACGAATTGATCCAGGTGCGACCTCCGTCCCAGCCTTTGACGTTCGGAGGATACAGCAGGCCCTGCCCCAGTGTCTGCATGGCTTCGGCCAGTTCGAATGAGTTTGTGGAACCTTCAAGACATCGCAGCAGTCCGATCACCAGCTCCACCGGAGACCGCACTTTCCGTCCGACGGAATGCTCTGAATAGAACAGGTTGCTCGTGAAGATCCGACGCAGCACGGGGTGAATCATCATTCCCGAATCCCGTAGTTCCTTTGCCAGCGGAGCGATCAATTCTGCCGAGGGTGCCGGCTCATCCATCACAAAGAAGCGGACCAGTTTGCCGGCAATGAATTCGGGAGCGGACTTCTGATCGAGCACAATCCTGACGCCCTCTTCGCCGCCGAATTCTCCGGACTCACCAAAGATCGTTTTCTTCCCCGTATCGTGCTGATACCGGTTAAAGCGGAACTCGCCGCGGCGGATTTCCCAGCCGGTGAAACAGCGGGCCAGTTCCCGGATATCGGTTTCTGAGTAGTGTCCTTCGCCCAGACAGAACAGTTCCATGATTTCGCGGGCATAATTCTCGTTGGGATGAGCCTTTCGGTTGGTCGCGGAATCCAGATACATCAGCATCGCCGCATCGCGGGAGATTTCCAGCAGCAGCTTCGAGAAGTCCCCGAACGCGAACGACCTCAGCAGCTGATTCTGAGTCAGCATCAACTCGCCATCGGTGACCTTTTCCGCACTCGTGGCAAAGTGACCATGCCAGAAAAGCGTGGTCTTTTCCCGCATCTGAGCGGGTGTGGCCAGCATCCGGTAGGCCCACCAGGCCGAGAGCTGCTCGACGTTGCCGGTCGCCAACGCGGCGCTCGAAAGCGATTTCATTTCCGCCAGAAAGCCGGCTGGTTCCTGAGCATCGAGCAATTCATCAACGACCTGGGCCGGAGTCTTCGCCGCCTCTTTTGTCAGCTCGCTGTGAGTTGCCCCGAATCCAGCCCTGCGAAACAGATGAGCCACTGTCCGCAGATTCCACGGCGTCTCTTCGCTGGGCTGGAATTCTGACCAGGCCCAGTCCGGATCGATG
>JANNGQ010000462.1:0-4966 GCA_031403975.1 Planctomycetota bacterium | reverse complement strand
CACTGATTGATGCTCGCCAGCAGGCAAGGTCGAAACCAGCGCCAGCGTTCGTCATTGGCTTCGATATCCAGAGTGCAGGTGCGAAAACGAAAGATCTTCTGCAGGACCGCAATCGTACCCCTCAGTTTTCCAGGGCTGGTGAACGGACCGTACAATTTGACCCCGGACGATTCAGGCTGCCGCGTCACTTCAACGCGGGGAAAGTCATCTCGAGTCGTGATCTGAAGATACGGAAACGTCCTGTCGTCCTTCAGCATCGCGTTGAAGCGTGGCTGGATATCCTTGATCAGGCGAGCTTCCATCAGGATCGCGTCGACCTCGCTTTCCGCTTCGATAAAGTCGATGTCGGCAATCGCCTGAATCAGATCTGCGGTACGCCGATCCACCTCGGCCGCCTTCCCGAAGTAACTGCCCGCACGACTGCGCAGATTGACCGCTTTTCCAACGTAGATGACGCGCCCCTGACCGTCCTTCATCAGGTACACACCAGCGGTCATCGGGAACCTGCGAACCTTGTCGCGCGGTGTCAACGGTAAGTCGGAGGCGTCTCGGGCAGCGCCGGGAGGCGGTTCCTCGTGATTAGACATAGGCGGACAATCTGAGGCCGGGAGGCTCGTCCTTCAACACCAGATGTCCATCAAACTTTCCCGATTTCTGCAAGATTGCGAGTGTGAATCGGGGATTCACGGCCTCCAGGATCGCCCATTTGCGGTACTTCCAGGTTTTCGTCGCTGCCAAACATTGATTTTTGCCTTCATTCTCGTAGGTTTATGCGGTCGCATCACTGCCGGGTCAGGCAGATTTTGGGTTGCGACACTGTGGTAGAGGATGTTTTTTGAAAGGCTGGGGACGATGAAATTGGTTCGATCACTAAGCACGCTGGTACTCATGGCGTGTGTGTCAATTCTGATTGGTTGCAGTGCCAACGAAAGCACATCCGGCGGTGGCACGAGCAGCAACAATTCAGCTGGTTCCGGAGTTGCCGGCGGTGCCGTCGTACCTGATTCGGCCGGTGTCGCAGATGTACCGAAATCAACGACTGACACCACCACAGTGGATCCAGCCGCGCCCGCTGCTGACTCAGCCGCACTGCCTGTTGATCCAGCGGCACCTCCCGCCGGCTAGAGCGATTCCAGAATGGGTGTAGCGGAACTCGTGAGAGTTCCGACCTGAAGTCTCACGACTTCAGCTACAATTTCGCGACTGCGGTGTCTCTTCCCGGACTCGCACGAGTTCGGCGACATGGCGAACTCACCGCTGCGTTCTGTCCTCGATACATTCAGTCCAAGGGTGTTCCCACAAGGAACGCCCTTTTTTCTTGCGCTGACTGGATGCCGACGACACGGCTGAAGCGATGCCGCTCGACCGGACGCATCGGAAACTTCAGAGAAACTCAGTTCCGCAGCGCGCTTTGTCGAAGTGACAAACCTGACAACGGACGCCAGCGTCCCGTTTGCAATGGTTGCCACGTGCAGATTGCCGAATCGGCAAACTCAAGGTGCAATCGGAACCGAGTCATTCTACGTAAATCACTACACGCATTGACATTATGGTATATGTTACTCGGATGAAAAAATGCAAGTCACAATTGGCACACCACTCGCTATGTAAGATTCAACATGACAACAACAGTTTCTGATCAATCTCGACAGGTCTGTTAGTCAGGTAATCTACACAACACAGGAGGCACTGGTCATGTTAGTACTTTCACGGAAATCGGCAGAAACCATCCGTATCGGCAATGACGTTGTCGTCAAAGTGATCAAGACGGGAAAGGGTTCTGTCCGGATCGGTATCGAAGCACCTTCAGGCGTCCGAGTGATGCGCGGTGAACTAGTCGAGACGGAAAAGCCGGCTCCAGTCATTCCAGCGAACTTTGGCAACGTGTTGCGAGTAGTCTCGGATCAGTACCCGCATGTGGCCTGATCCAGACACGAGGCGCACAGAATGAACTCTGAACTGACTGATTTTTTTGATTCTCACACCGAATGGATTCACTGGGGCTGAAAACCCCCTCAAGGGAGAAAAGGACAATGAACTCTTCAATACGACTCACGATGACTCTGGCCATCCTGACGATGGCAACGACTTCACTGTTTGCACAGTACTCGCCCTCCCGCTACGGCTGGTCGTCGGTTGACGATCCTGGGGCAGACGATTTTCGCGCTGACGGTGAGAGCCGCAGGCATCGACCGGCGGCCGGTTCTGCGTTGGACGAGTTTCCTGAGATGCCGGCGTCCTGGCGAGAACTCTCCGGTCGTTCCACATCGGGCGTCATTCCGGCCGATCCGTTTCGACGTGCGAATTACGGCGACAGCGACTTGCCAGTCCGTCATGGTTTGCAGACACGATATCGCGTTCCGTTTGACCGAGGCTCAGTGAGTGATGGCTCGTACTCCAACGAAATGGATGATCGGCTGAATCTTCGAAACCGCGAACGGTTGGACGTCGGCAGTCTCTATGATCGGCTGGACCGCGGACTCGGGGATCGTGCTGACCATCGCTACGAAACTCAGAATCCGGCTCGCCGGAATGCCGACGACCGATACAGCCCGATCAGCGACCGTGATCCGTTCGTACCCGCTCCGCTTCCGCAGAGCCGCTCGAATGATGAAAGTACGTCGATCGATGAACTGATCACGATTCGATACCAGAATCCAGTCAACGTGAGGGCCATCCGTGCGATGACGAGCAGTCAGGCCGTGCAGCTGTTCTCGGAAGTGTCTCAGAAAATTGACGAACGTTCTCTGGAACCCACGAGCTACGACCTGCGAGTTCGCCGGGCTCTGCGGAACCTGTCGATCGCACTGGACAACCCCGCGTTTGTAAACGGCCTTGGACTGTCGGCTGATTCGTTTCAGATGGACGCATTCCGCAACACACTGGCAAGACTGGCTGACGGAGCACGGGTCCAGAACTATCAGGATGCTCGTTCCATTTTGAATACAGTGATGCAGTCTGCTGCGAGTGTTCAGGGGCTGACTCCCAGCGTAGTAGCGTTTGAGTTTTCAAATGCGAGCATCGACACGTTGGACAAATTCTCCGGTCTGGAAGTCGCAGACCCGGCGAGCCGGAACGGTGCAGAGCTGGAAGGCTTGAAGAGTGCCGCTCTGGAAGAAGAGATTGTCGGAGTCGGAGTCGAAGTTCGTGAACATGCAGAAGGATTGCTGATCGTCAAACCTCTGCGGGGCGGACCGGCAGCAGAAGCGGGCGTGGAAACGGGTGACATCATTCTGAGCATTGACAATCAGCAGATCGCGGGCATGACATTGGCCAATAGTGTCGACCTGATGAAAGGCACCAGCGGCAGCCGGATGAAGATCCGGATCTATCGTGACCGAAAGGGTGAGCGCGACTTCGTGCTGACTCGCCGAACGGTTCGGGTCTGGACGGTCAACGACACGAAACTGCTGTCCGGAACGGATGTCGGCTACTTCAGCCTCAGCCGGTTCTCTCAGAGTTCCACAACCGAACTGGATCAGGCCCTGAACGGTCTCTACAGCAAAGGCATGAAATCGTTGATCATCGACTTGCGGGGAAATCCTGGCGGACTGCTGACGACCTGCGTCGAAATCAGCGACCGGTTTCTGGCCTGCGGAAACATCGTCACGACAAAAGGCCGGCTGAGTTCGGACAATATGGTCGAAGTCGCCACCTACGGAAAAACCTGGAGTGTTCCACTCGTCGTTCTGGTGGACGGCGACAGTGCCTCGGCCAGCGAGATCTTCGCAGCTGCCATTCAGGAAAACGAACGGGGAGTTGTGGTTGGAACCCGATCGTATGGAAAGGGCTCAGTTCAGACTCACTTTCCGCTCAGTGCCATCGGTGGTGACCTGCGACTGACGACGGCTCTGTTCTACTCACCCAACGGTCGAAAAATGGCCGACGAAGGTGTGACACCGGACGTCGAAGTCAGTGATCGTGACGGAGTTACGAATGGTGACGAAGTGCTGACCGAAGCTGTCCGGATTGCCCGCAGTCAGACTCTGCTGGACATGGCCAAAGCCTCAGGAACCTGCAAAACCAGGAACCCCTCAGCTGCCCGCAGTTCATCACTGAGCAACATTGCTGACCCCGGCCGGATCGGAACGATTGTCCGCTGATACACTGATGCTCAAGCGGCTCACCTGAGACTTCCACCTCTTGAATCGGCGAACTCCCTGAACCATGACGGTTCAGTCGCCGACTCGTACAAGCCCGGCAACACCCGCACAGAAGGAATCCTGATCGTGCAGCAATACCTGACCTCGAAAACATGAAACCGGATGCCTGCAGCAATATGCTCGGTCATCCGGTTTTGTGCTTTTGGCGTATCTTCGGGTCAACGCGACTCCACTCCACATGAACACGGCGGTTTTGTCTGCCTGAAAGAAGATCTCTCTTCAGACAAACAGCGCTCCGCGAGACACAGTGACCGCGTTGCCTTTCAGGCGGACTCGGTCCTGATTCAATTCCATCCGGACATGACCGCCACGCGTTGATGCCTGATAGCCGAAGAGCGTATTCCGACCGAAGTGCGGAACCCAGTAAGGAGCCAGCGCGCAGTGAGCGGAACCGGTGACAGGGTCTTCGTTCACACCGACTCCGGGGGCGAAGAACCTTGAAATGACATCATGGTCACAGCTATCTCCCAGCGCCGTGATGATGACCCCTCGCACCGGTAGCCGGGCCAGCACTTCCATTGCCGGTTTCACTCGGCGCACGACGGCGGCAGACGAGACGTGCAGCAGAAAGTCGAACTTCGAACGACCACAGAACTGCATTTCTGCGGGCTCAACGCCAAGTGCTTCCAGACAGCCGTCCGGCACGGCACACGGTTCTATCGTGGTTGCCGGAAAATCGAGCGTGATCCCGTCAGCGCCGGCTTCCGCGGAAAGAACTCCGCTGCGGCTGATGAACTGAACACAGCCTCGATTCCAGAACGGCTGAAACACAGTCGACAAGGAGCCTTCCAGTGAGAGCTCCC
>JANNGQ010000461.1:0-7614 GCA_031403975.1 Planctomycetota bacterium | reverse complement strand
GATTGTACTTCTAACCGATGCGTCTCGATTCAAAGACCGTCCACGCACCTGAGATTGGCCCCGTGTGGCTGAACTCACCGCCCCTGTCGCTGCGGCAGTTGCGCGGGCGTGTGGTGCTGCTTGATTTCTGGGATTTCACCTGCGTGAACTGCATTCGCACGTTGCCCTATGTCCGCGAATGGCACCGGCGGTATGAGTCATTGGGGTCCAGCCACGACATGCGGTCAAAATGCTGGTCCTGGCGTGACATATTCTGCCGAGCGATGTTCGAATATGTCGAACAGACCGACGCTCCGGTTCCCCTGCTTCCGCTGTGGCTCAGCAGCCCGACGTACTGACCTGGTTCAAGATTCAGATCGGGCGAATGTTCCGTGACCGTCACGACGCCGAATTCGACGAAGTGGTTTCCTGAACCGGAAGTCCCAAGCTGCGTGCGAGCCTTGTCCTTGTTTTCCCGAGTGATCCGAGTGACGGACCAGTCTTCGTCCATCACCGGATGATCCTGCGGCTTCCGGTGCGTCGAACCAACCCCGAACCGAGTCCCGTTCTCCAGCGCGCTGCGGTAGTGGTCGAACCGGCGCTCCAGCGATTCCACCGGCATGTCGAGGACAGAGATTTTCATCCGGCATGCGATGTCAACACCGACCGCATACGGAATCACAACGTCCTGAGTCGCCAGGACTCCTCCGATCGGCAAACCATAGCCGACATGTGCGTCAGGCATGAGCGCAGCTCCGACGGCAGCCGGTACGCGACACGCCTCCCGCATCTGCTGATGCGCACCTTCGTCAATGTTGTCGCCCCAGGTACGGTAAGCGATTGGCTCGCAGACCATCGTCGCCCCGGATTCTGTTAGCGCTCGGGCAAGTTCATCAAGGATCGGATCGCCGACAAAGAGTTGCGGGTTTTCAGCCACCTGCGTGAGTCGATCCCTGATCGAATGCCGATCAAAGCCGGGTGAGTCCAGCAACAGCTGAATCGCGCGGACTGCCTCATTCGCAGCGTTTCGCGGGATGCCGAGTTTTTCAAGTTGACGAGCGTTCATGAGTAATGCTGAAAATGCAGCCGCAATCGCAGACCAGACTGGCCGCGATGACGACTGTCCTTCTTACAGAGGGACTCCGTGCAAGCCTGTGGGCCACAAAAGACCCGACGGTATTTTTGCCGGAAGCGACATGAAGAGCACGGCTGCGACCCGGTGGTTCGGAAAATCCTCATCTTTGTCCCCGATTCCAACACAGAACGGCACTCCGGAATCCGAACCCGAAGAACAAAAAGGTGTCAGCAGTCATTGCGGCAGATCGGTACCAGTCATGGATTCCTGAGTCGCCCGATGGACGCCCTTCCAGGTTCAGGTTTCTGTTGCGGAATCCGAATCCAGTGATCAGTGAATTCAAGATGCTCTCCGGAGGAGACTCTGGGCATGTGACAGGTCAGGCAGTTCTCCGTGCGGGACGCCACAGTGCAATCGACTGCCTTGAGATGTGCCTGGTCATGACAGCTTAAGCAAACCGTCGTATGGAACTGCCAGTCACGGCGTGCGGGACGGTGCGGATCGTGACAGCTTGTGCAGTCCAGTCTTGTCGTGACTCCCGCCTCCGGGGGAACTGTCGCCTGTTGGACAAAACACTGGCTTTGAATCAGTCCGACGGAGGCAAATCGCGCCAGCGTCTTGTCCGCCGGATCCAGACGGGCTCCCATCTCGTCAGCTCGTCGATGGCATTCCCCGCACCGATCGACAGATTCCAGAGGCGTGAGTTGAGTCAGCCGTTCCGTGGTGGGCTCCAGATCATTTTCCATTTCATTGGCATGACGTTCACTGTCCCAGTGACAGCGGGAACAGCTGATCCCGGGTTGAATCGCATCGACGACAATCCGATCTTCCTGAACCGCCACGTGTGAGCAATGGCAGCCGAAACAGTTGAGTGTCTCACTCGGCGATCGCGGATGTCCCAGAGCGAGGATCCCGGCGGATTCCTGCAGCTCGTCCATTCCGAGCGTCGTTCCCAGGGAACCATCCGGATACGCGCTGACACAATGCTCCAGTGATGAGGTCTGCTGGTTTGCGTCGGTCCATGTGATGAGCGGAGTGCGCGCGTGCGTGCCCGAGCCGAAGATCCAGTCGATGGGCAACTTCCGACTGAAGGCCGACGTCGACAGCACGAGTTGACCGTTCTCTCTCTCGTATTGGAAATCCACACCTGTGTCCTCCCGTCGGAATCGCTTTCCAGCAAATTCGTAGAGGACGGATTCATCGGTCGCCCTGGTTAATGTTCTGGCGTGTGGTGCCTGCGAATAATTTCTTAAGATGTCTGCATGGCATTCCGCACAGCGTCGATCGGAAAAACCTGACGACTGCTGACTCAGCACGAAGCTCTTTGGCGGCGTGCGGTCGGTACCAAACCGGATTCCAAACCCACCGCAGATCAACGCCAGGAGGACGAGGAACGGTGCGAAGTACAAGGCGGATTTGTGGCTCAAGGTGACGACAGCCGAGATCCAGCGAAACAGTTTCATAGACTGATGTGTCCGTTCCTACCGAGCATTGAATGATTCCAGCTGTTTCAGCCAGTAACGCGCAGCCAGTAATAGCGAAGGGTTGTCGTTCCGTGCAATCACTTGCTGCAGAGCGACGACTGCTTCCGACGACTGCCCCAGTTCCATCCGAATCATCGCTGCTGCAAAGTATTGCTCAGAAGTTGATGCCTGCAGGGCCTGAATACTGTCCGGCAACTCGCCGGTCAAATACAGATCGAGGCAGCGATTCCACGACGAAGCCGCTCCCAATTCCTCTTCAGGCTCGATCATGGCCCATGGCGGATTCGGATCGCCGGAACTTGTGGCCGTCAGCTTCTTCAAAATCAGTCGCCGCAGAAAACTGGCGGTGCCGAAGTCGGACCATTCCTGATAACAGAGGTCTCGCTGGCACTGGAGGAATTCGGCCGTCAGTGCCCTGTGGTGAACTTGCTGTCGAATCGGCCGCAAAGCTCTCAATGACGCCGTTGGAATGTCCATTGCTCTGAACAGCAGGGATTGTCGAATCGCGGGCATGGGATCAGGGCCCAGCCCCGCCGAGTCAGCCAGATCCAGACGCCACCCCGGCCCTTCGTAGATCTCCTCTGTCGGCTGCCACGGCCCGGACTCCACAAATCCCTGTTGCTGCAGCGTCTCCAGAATCGCGGATGAAAACTGTGGATCATCTGCCGAGCCAAATGGAATGGTCGGGGAATCGATGTCCAGGGCCTTCCATGTCGATCGGTGCAGAGCACGATTCAGCGACTGCAGCTCGACAGGAATCAGCAGCACGTCGATTTTCCATACAGCAAGCTGATGATGCCAGCCTCCCCAGCTTCCGTCCGACCGGCGATAGCGAGCACGGTGCGCACCTTCCAAATCGGCAATCAGTCCGGCATGTTCCAACGAGCGACCGCCAAGCAGGGCTCGCTGAGGATGATCTGCCAGCAATATGCCCTCACGCAGCCAGATCCCGGCACCTGCAGACCTTCGATCCGGAGCCCATGCGACAAGCGGATCGGTCGAGTCGGATCGAGCAGGAATCTGAAGAAGCCGTAAGTCCAGCTCGGACGTAATCCCCCAGCCAATCCGACTAAACGGCGAGAAGCCCAGTCCCAGCGCTTCAACGACGATCAGAAATCCCGTCAGACTCGATGCTGTCAATGTCCATCGGGCGCTCTGAAAGGCAGCGGATACTGTCCATTGCCTTTCAGCCAGCTGCAGCAGCAGCCAAATGCTGGCCAGCGGAATGTTGTCACGGTTCAGGAGACCCGCGATTGCCGGCACTCCGAACAATCCAATCTGCCGAATCACATAGAGTCCTCGAGGAGCCCAGTCTGGCCGTGAGTCCCTGCCTGTATCTCGCCACCATTGCCACAGCCGGACAGTGCAGCACCCTGCGCAGAGAAACCAAAGCAACAGGAGATCAGGGGCCAGGAACTTCTGCTGCTGAAACGCCAGGTCAAGTCGCGAGCCGGAATCGATGCCAGTGGCTTCAAACGCGCCGGCCGCGAACAGAATGAACGAGTCTCGCCAGGAAAGGATACCTCTCGGAGTTAACGACCCACCCACCAGCGCGGCCGCCAGCAACATCCACGGGAAAGAAAGTGTGACGCAT
The DNA here is from genome assembly GCA_031403975.1 of Planctomycetota bacterium. Taxonomy (GTDB): domain Bacteria; phylum Planctomycetota; class Planctomycetia; order Planctomycetales; family Planctomycetaceae; genus SXXK01. Next base: position 3,482 of record JANNGQ010000461.1, on the reverse strand, counting down.
TCCTGATGTCCTCGTGTTGACGCATGCGGCGAGCTGACCGCAGACGTCACTCGAGTTATTGCCATCAGCAAATAGAGGATTCCCCAGATCGGAAGGGGCGCGGAATTGGCCCAGACTATAAACAACAAGAAAACCGCGAGTCCGCGCCCGACCGACTGGCCCCGCGAGTTCAGTCTCCACAATAAACACATTCCCGCCAAATCGAACAGCTGTGGAACGGGTTGTAAACCGTGTCGCAACAGCAGAAGCAGGAACGGCAACAGAATGAGAATCAGGCGTCGGTCAACTACGAGCGCCATCGGTCTTATGAAGAACAACAGCAATACTATGGATGAGACAAGCGGGACGGCGGCCAGTGCGTGCAGTCCTCCCAGCGACCAGGTCAGATAGAACGGCAGTCCTCCCAGCCAGTCCGCTTCCGCGGAAGTATCCAGCAACAGCAGATGCTGAGAGGGCGCCAGAGAGCCTGCTGCGACCGCTCGGCCTTTTGCGAGAGTCCACCATAAATCTGGTGCTGCCAGCGGTCGCTGCACAATCAGCAGAGTGACTGCGAGGATCCACCATGACGAAAGCGGTGTACTGCCCGCACTTGACGAAGGAAGTGCGACTGCTTTGCGGGAACCTGTCATCGCAACGCCTGGAATGACGTCCCCATTAACAGCAGAAAAACGAAGACAGTGGCTGCTGCATCGTCAAGCCTTGAAAGTGGGGTAGGCTTCCAGCCTGCCGCCGAGCAATTCGCTGCAGAATCACGGCAGGCTGAAAGCCTGCCCCACGGTATTTGGACCCCTCAATGAAGACATGACGAAACCTAGTTGTTCGCCTCGTTCGCTTCCTGAATCGACTGCATTTCGGTCTCCTCTTCTTCGGGAGTCAGCACCGGCTCCGGCTCATCCGGCCCAGTCGCGACGCCCGATTCCACTGTGGAACCACAGCCCGCAGTCAATACCACACAGAACGAAAACACCGTCAGGAAAATCATCGAAGTTCGTAACATGACTGGGAGCCTAAAAATGATTCGACAGAGCAACAATTGTGTTTCAGACGCGGACTTGGCATCTCTGAAAAGTCATCCGGAGCGGAAATCCTTCAGCTCTGGATCGTTCACTCAAACCGTGACCATCCTTCCGAGTCTTCTCCTTGCTGAGTCTTCAGACGGTGATGCCAGGCCGGAAGTTGACTGGGGCGAGCAGCTCGATCAAAAATCTCCAATCACCTGTCCATCCGCGATGTTGCCGAGGTTTCTCCAGGTTGTGAGGTCAATATTTTCGCTGACAAATCTGGCACTGCCGTCGCCCAGCAGCACCTGGACACCCCCGGTGTGCATACTTCGGGAGGCTGCGTTAGCGCGGTCGGAATTCACGCCGCAGTCGTATTCTTTCGCATTTGGCGTCACATACGTATTGAAGAACGCAGCCTGCGGAAAGTACGAGTAGAACCACGAAAAACCTCGCTGTCGAGTACTGCTGGTGTCTTTGGCTCCTGCGTCGCATGGCGTCCGATTGCCGGCATCGTTTGAGTCCAGTTTGTAGAAGCCGATCACTCCTTCAGCAACCACCAATGTGTTGGATGTGCCATCCAGTATATCGCGCATGCCCTTGCGAGAATTCTGACCAAACAATCCGGGCGTGGTAGCGTTGAGCCGAGTGGTGTCTCCCACGCAACCCACATAATTGGTTGAAGCGTATCCTGCATTCGGGGCCGCCCCTGTCACTTTCACGCCTGCAGGAGTCACCCACGGGACTTGGCCGGTACCTGGATCCGAGGGACAGCGAAACGCCGGAACAATCCGCCGACGGGCTCCAGTCGGGTTCGTCCCGTTCACTCCACCGTGGCCATCGGTTCCAGATGTGCCCTGGCCCATATTCCAGTCAATTGAATTGAAAATTGCGTTTTGTTCGACTTGCGGAAGAATCCTTGGCAGCCAGGCAATGTTGCCCGTGTACCAGGCGTCAACAATGCCGGAGTATGTGTTACGAATTCTGCCAGGGGGAAACACGCTGTAAATATCATGATAATTGTGCAGTGCCAGCCCAATCTGTTTCAGATTGTTTTTGCACTGAGTCCGTCGTGCGGCTTCACGTGCTTGTTGCACTGCCGGCAACAGCAGTGCAATCAGGATCGCGATAATGGCGATCACCACCAGCAATTCAATCAGCGTGAATCCGCGAATGCGATTCCGAAGTGCAGGCATCGGGCGACTCCTCAAAACGAGAAACTTGTATTGAATTCGGGAACAGAGTGTCATTGTTTGACAATTTGCGTAGACGGTCAATGGCTGGGAGATGTCAAGCGGGCACAAATCTGCTTTCGCGGGTCAGGCGTGAGGCTGGTGCCTGCCGATGCAAAATGGCGCCACGGCAATTCAAAAAAATCCCCTCCGGGCAACGCCGCGAAGGATTTTGGATTGGAGAACCAGGATGCTCCGAACGTTGGGTGGGACCAGCGAACAACGCGAACGCCGGTCCACCATGTGGGCGTGTCCGGTGGTGGGCTATCGCAATCGAGCGCGTCCCGATACTTGCGAGCTGTTTGCTCCGGTGTAACAACGCAGCAGAATCAACAGCCGTGTGGACGTGCCGTGGTTTCTCCGTGTCATGACGGGAAAAGCCTGAGCATTTTCGGGCCTGCAGGCAGTTCATACCGGCGTCGATCACTGACGTGCCGCGTGAGGGCTCTCCGTTCGTGCCTTCACGTGCAGCCATTTTCCTGGTTGACGCAACGATGTGAAGCGGAGGGCGGCCGCTTCCTGACCTGCTGGATGAGCCGGGAATGTTGATGGTGCGTCGGTCGCTCGTCTGAGAAGGCCTACCTGCCCTTTCGCGTTCGAGTTTCGTCTGTGCTGAGGCATCGTGTTTCGTTCTCGCTTGTGACGCGGGCACCTTGCTCCGCCATGTCGACAGGAACAAAGTGCTGTGTCCCCATGAACCCTCCCATGAACCCTTGCGAGAATCTCAGGTCGGAACGAAGTCGCTTCGTCGTGCCGGAGCAGCGCATTGCTTGTTCCGGCCTGCGAACGGGTGCACAATGCAGGCCCGTGCCTCCTCGGCACGATTGGCATCGTGCGGATTGCCTCACTCCTCACTGCAACATCGAAGGACATTTGACATGAAACTTCACGGTTACCTGCTGATCACTGCGGCATTGCTCACACTGCCGGCCTGTGACAAATCATCAAACAACAATCAGACGGACGGAATCAAGGACGCCCTGGATGCTCGACCGCACGAAGAAATTCGTGATGTCGGCGAAGACGTCGGTGCAGCGGTCAAGGATGCCGGAGGCGAGATCAAGGATACAGTGAAGGACGCCGTCGACGACAATTGACGAAGCACACCGAGCAATCCCCGATGCGTGTATTGTGCCGAAGCCAGTCGTATGTGAGTTGCCGCTGTCGGACCGATTCCTGTTGCTAGAAGAACAAAAAGGTGTCAGCGACGGTCTTGAATAGCGTCAACAGGCGATTCGAAAAAAGATTTTCG
>JANNGQ010000460.1:0-4088 GCA_031403975.1 Planctomycetota bacterium | reverse complement strand
GTCGGGGCCGAGGATGTACGTGACGTACAGGAACCCATTCTTCTCGAACTGCGGATGAAGGGCGGCACCATATATGGTCTGTTTGATATCGAGTAACAGATCAGCCTGATCCACATCCGGCCTGATCTCAATCGTAAAGATCTTCCCAGGCCGTGTTGCCACGACAAAACGCTGACCGCCCGGGATGAGTCCCACGGACAGCGGCTCAAACAATGTCAGCTTCGGGAAGGCATTCTGTGTTGTAAACGGATCGGGAGGATCTGGCGTTCCGTGGATGTTGCCCGTGGTCCACAGCTCGCGCTGCTCCAAGCTGAATGGCCTGCGATTTGCCGTCCGCTGTTTCGCAATCGGCTCCTCTGCGAAACCACTGGCCGGGACAACTGCGGCCAGGACGATGACAGCCAGGACGCGACGCAATCCAGACATGCTTCACCTCAATGATACCGGGAGGAAATTCGTGGAGACGCAGCATTCTAAACAGACCCGGAAAACAAAGTACACAGGCGAGCGCGATTGAGTGAGACAAGGAACGGCTGAGAGTCGAGATATTTCCCGGCGTCAGCACTTCAGACCGCAACGACGGCGATCGCCGGCTCACGACCGATGCCAATCAGTGCGGCGGAATCAGATGCAAGTAGATCCTGCCTGCCGGGCAGGATTTTCGCCGAAAGGCGAACCTGAGCGACACGGATTCAACGAGACAGGCCGATTCTGGCGGATCTCATGCACGCAGGCCGCGGCAGGCCGCGAAGTCCCGCTCGGCAAGCGGGACCTGCATGAACAGCTGTCCGGCAGACGGGACCTGCAACTGCGACGCATCATGAAATCTGCGCCTGCACCCTCACGAAGGCGCGATAGTGGCAGTTGATTGAACTCGCTGTCTGCTCGGGGCTACGATGTACATCCCGCAGGCAGTTGAAAGAAATGTCTGGAACTCTCCGTCAGGCTGATCGTGCTTTTCATCTGATGCATTCAAAGTTCCAGACACCTCTTTCAACATGTGGCTGAAAGGAAATGCGAAATGAGCGTTGCGACGGTGACGGCGACCGAACTGGCTCAGGAGCAGATCAGGCACTTTGCGGCGCGAGTCAAGGAGATCCGGGAGCGGCTGCATGAAACGGTCGTTGGTCAGGATGAGACGATTGATCTCCTGCTGACATGTGCCCTGACGGGTTCCCATGCGTTGCTGGTTGGTGTGCCGGGACTGGCAAAGACGTTAATGGTGAAAGCCCTGGCGGCGGCGTTTAAGTGGCGGTTTCAGCGCATTCAGTTTACTCCGGACCTCATGCCGTCGGATATCACGGGCTATGAACTTCTGGGGCGACCAGCGGCGGATGGTTCACCGAGTCTCACGTTTCGGCGAGGCCCAGTGTTTGCCAATCTGGTGCTGGCCGATGAGATCAACCGCGCGGCTCCGAAGACGCAGTCGGCGATGCTTGAGGCGATGGCAGAAAAACATGTGACTGTGGGCGGTACGACGCATCATCTGGAAGACCCGTTCCTGGTGATCGCGACTCAGAACCCGATCGAGCAGGAAGGAACGTACCCGCTGCCCGAAGCACAGCTGGATCGATTCATGATGGAGATCCGGATCGGCTATCCGGCACCCGTTCAGGAGGTGGACATCGTGATGAAGACGGCTGGCGTCACTCATCAGATTCCGGAAGCGACGTTTGATCGTGAGACGTTTCTGCAGCTGCGGGAACTGGTCGGTGCGGTCCCGATTCCCGCCAGTGTGGCTCAGTTTGCTGTGCGGCTGTGCGGGGCCACTCGACCGAACGAACCAACGGCGTCGACGATCGCAAAAGATTACATCGCCTGGGGTGCCGGGCCGCGCGGGTCTCAGAATCTGGTGCTGGCTGCAAAGGCTCGCGCGCTGCTGCTGGGGCGGACGACTCCGACGGTGGACGACGTGCGACAACTGGCTGCGCCGGTGTTGCGGCATCGTATCGTCGTGAACCATCGCGCGATCGGGGATGGAGTGGATTCTGAGTCGATCGTTCAGCGCTTGTTACAGGAAAGTGCACGGTGGTAGTGCGGTTCCAGACACACGAAGGTGATTGACGGTTATGCTGGCGATCCGTCGGGCGCGATTCGCTTGCGACGCTTCATGAATCATCCGCGAGTTTTTGGCATTCGACGAAAAACAACACCCGCCGGCGGAGCGGATGGCCAACAGTAGCCGACCACTGGAAAACAGAGGCCAGAACGCCATTCATGTCCGCCACCGCAACCTCACAAAGTCGATTCCTTGACCTTCAGGCTTTGGCCACGCTGGCAAGGATGCGGTTTACGACGAAGCATCGGATCGAGGGTGCGTACAGCGGACGACATGTGTCGCGGCAGAAGGGGGGCGCGGGTGAGTTTGTGGACTACCGTGAGTACTCGCCGGGAGAAGATCTGAGGCGACTGGACTGGAAGGTCTACGCCCGCACCGGAAAGTCGTACATCCGACTGTTCCAGGACGAAACAAATCTGCTCTGTACGCTGGCGGTGGATGTCAGTCGCTCGATGCTGTTCGGAGCGGAATCGGAATCCCGACTGAAGGGGTCGAAGCTGGAGTTCGCCCAGTACCTTGCCACGGGACTCTCGCACATCATTGCTCAGACGCAGGATCACGTGGGATCAGCGGTGCTGTCGGATCGACTGATTGATTGCCTGCCGCCCGGAGGAACGCCAACGCATGTCGCTCGCGTTCAGGACATGCTTGAGTCGCTGAAGACGTCTGCAACCACCGTGCTGGCTCCGGGATTGAAGGAACTCTTCGAACGTGTTCGTTCGCGGGGCGTATTGATTCTGTTCAGCGATTTTCTGGTCGACGACCTGTCGGATGTCTTCGCCGCACTGAGACTGTTTCGGCATCGACAGTTTGAAGTCGTGGTTCTGCATCTTGTTCATCCGGACGAGGAACGACTTCCGGAAGGCGCGGCGTTTCGGTTTGAAGGACTGGAAGGAGAAGGCAACATCGACTGTTCTCCGGCAGAGATCCGTTCCGAGTACGAAGCGGCGTTCGCTCAGCATCTTTCGATGATTCGGACGTTTGCCCTGGCAATCGGATGCGACTATCGCCGAGTTTCGCTGGCTCAGCCGTGGATGCGCGTATTGAGCAGCTTCCTCGTGGATCGGACGGGGTGATGTTCGCAAACTTCTGGGCATTGGCGATCGGAGGCGCGGCGATTGTGCTGCCGGTGGTGATCCACTGGCTGACGCGACCGCGGCCGACGCGATTGCCGGTGTCCACGCTGCGATTCATCCGAGGCGCCGTTGAGCAGCGGCGAAGTCGGTATCGGTTGCGGAACTTCCTGATCCTGATGCTGCGGACGATCGCCATCGCTATGCTCGCAGCGGCCGTCGCGAGGCCGTTGCTGCATCATCAGCAGACCGCAAATCCGACGGAAGTCGCAGCGGTGACTCGGATCGTGCTGCTGGACTGCAGTCAGAGCATGGGTGCCCGCGACGGCGGCATTGTGCGATTTGAACGGGCGCGACCTGAGGTGTCGGATCTCGTCAGATTCCAGCCGGCGCTCAAATGCAATCTGTTGCTTGCTGCGGCGACTGCGAATGCAGTTTTCGATTCTCCGACAACGAATCTGAGCGTACTGCGGGAGGCTCTGGAAAACGCTGTCGTCCGACCGGAACGGCTGCGACTTCAGCAGTCGCTGAATCTGGCGGCGGAGATGTTCGCTCAGTCGGACAGGGGTTCGCGGCAGGAGTTCATCATTGTCAGCGACTTCCAGCGAGCCAACTGGGCGACGGCAGACTTCTCCGTGTTTCCGGAGAATTGCCACATCGAACTTCGATCAATGGCCGCCAGTGAGGAACCTGCAAATCTCGCTGTGCTTGATTTCACTCCGCAGGGGCGAGTTGAAGCAGGGCGGGAAGCAGACGTCTCCGTTCGCATCGGCAATTACTCAGATACGCCTCGCCACGTGCGAGTTGAGGTGCAGCTGGGAGCTGCCGTGGTTCCGTTTGAAGGCCACTGTCCGGCGCGAGCGATCACGTCAGTCGGTGGCCGGATTCCGATCAGCGGCGACGGCTGGCATTTCGGATCAGCACGTCTGATTGATGCGGCCGACGCACTGCCGGAG
>JANNGQ010000459.1:0-5088 GCA_031403975.1 Planctomycetota bacterium | reverse complement strand
TCGCCATCGACTGCAGCTGACGATTCTCTCGTTTCTGATTCCCGTCATCTGCGGATGCTCGCTGGTGGAATCACCCCGAAGCGCCGCTCGGCGAATGACCCGCCAGTTCACGCCGAATCCCAATGACTGGGACTCCTCTGTCAATGAGGACACGAGCGAGTGGGATTTCGTCGGTGACGAAGGCCGCGGCGAGAAAGAACGGGAACACGATCCGGACCCCTGGTTCAAGAAGTATCTGATGTCGGAAAAGGCCAACAGCATCGAACGCAATCTCGGCATCGACTGAAGCCGTGATTGTCCATGCATTCCAGTGTCGGCATCGAAGAATCGAAATCCGCCGTCTGCAGGCCCGGCAGAAAATGTACTCAGCGCCAGAGTGCTTTCCGGATCGTGCAAAGCAGGCGATAGAAGGCGTCAACGGGCTTCAGTGCCAGTAGCAGCATGATGAATGCGGGAGGCATATAGACGGGTGCTGATTCAAGACGCCTGCGGACTTCCGAGTCCGCATGCAGGTAGTGCATGGTTGTGACCGGAGACAGCTGAATCCGACACCAGGCAGCAAAGGAACCGATTGCTCTGCGCGAAGGATATCCCTCTGGACACGATTTCGCAGATTGGTTAAACCACCGGCGATTTCTGCAGTTCTGCGCGCGAGCGCTGCAGAAAATGCGAGTCCGGCAGCTTCTGGCCTCCGGATGGCATGGGATCAGCCGGCCATGGAACGGGCATTGCTGAATCTCGGACAAGGATTCGCGCTGACGTTTCTGAGCCCGGAAAATCTGCGGGCATCTACCAGCTTTCTCTGCAGGAAACCGACAGGATGTCCAGGTTGCCCTCGCGCGTTGCCGCACTGCTGCTGCTTGTTATCCCCGGCTGCATGAACCAGCCGATGTATCAGCCCTATCCCTATGGCCAGCCGATGTACGCACCGCAGAACGGGTATACGCAGCCTGGCACAATTGTGATTCCTCCATCCGGAACTGTGCCCTACCCGCCCGGCGGGACGTACGACACTGATCCGGCCTCGACAGATCCATTCAAACGTGATTCGGGTTCAGGGACCGGCCAGTTCTTTGGCGACGATGCCGGTGGTGTGCCGCCGGCAAAGGATCCGGCAACAGACGGAACCACGGCGCCGGTTGATAGAGACTTCCCAAACCTATAGCGGCATTTCCCGTAGCATGAGCACCTGATGCTGCCTCGCCGCAATGTCCGTCATTCGGCGGGCGGCAGAACATCACGGACCAGCGGTGGCAGGCGTTGCTGTACTGTGGCTGGAAGCCACAGACACGCGAAGACAGTCGTCTGCCGCTCGCGCTCCTGGATGTCAGATCATATCCAGCTTGCGATGACGGCGAGTCGGCGGTTTGGCACATTCGGCACAGATGCCGTGGACTTCCAGGCGATGGCCGGTCATCCGGAAACCGTGATCCGCCGCTACACGGGCCAGCACCGCCGAAATCTCCTCGTTGCGGAATTCCACCAGCTGCTGGCACTTCTCACAGATAAAATGATCGTGCTGAGGATAGCCGTAATCGTGCTCGTAGACTTCGCGATCATTTGACCTCGCGACTTTGCGGATCAGACCGGCATCCTGCATTTCGCTGAGCGTACGATAGATCGTAGCCCGGCTGACGCGGCCACCATCCCGTCGCGGCTGAGTCAGTTTGGCGACGATCTGATCTGAATCGAAATGCTCATGCTCCGCGAAAATCTCACGCACGATCATCTCACGTTCCTGAGTCAGCCGCTTGCCGCGTGTCGACAAGTACTCGCGGAATTTCTCAACCGGCGATGCGGAAACTTCAGGACGAATCAATTCATGGACGGCAAGATCACTCACTGGGAGCCTCTGAGAGTCGGTACAAACAAACAGACCAGTTGGGCAAGACATCCCCGGCTGTGGAACACCGCTGCGTCAGCCGAAGTAAAAACGTTCCAGCCCCGGAAATCGCAGTTCATCAGAGTTTTAACTGATGAGCTCGCGTGCCACGGTAGTGTGCCGGGCTTTCCGTCAATTGTCACGAGGCAGTTGCATTCGGACCGAAATTCTCACCGGTTTCAGCATCCGGGTATTCCACTGGTCGTCAGCGTGCCTGGAAGTCCGGAGCTTGTTCCAGACTTTCCAGCATCCTGCCGAGGGCTTTCTCCAGCAATTCCTCCGAATCGTAGTCGCCATTGGCCACGGACCGACGGATCGTGGCCAGTTTCTCCTGGCGGAGCTGCATGAGCTCTGATGCGGACAGAAATCCTTCAGCTTCTGCAGAATCCTGTGTGCTCACGGAATCCGGCATTAACGATTCATCAGCCACATCCGGGCCGATGGCTGATTTCTCGCTGGCTGGTCTCATCCGCAGAATTCCGCACGGGCTTCGAATCTGTGTCGTGCCGGTAAAGGCAAGTCAGCAGCAGCCATCCTCGCCATCAGAAACCGGCGACGGACGGGCTTTGGAGCACCTATCGTACGCTCGGAGGATGACGTGGTCCAGCAGTTCGTTGATGCTTCCCGTGACCCCCGCGAAACGCGAAAAAACAAGGAATCGGACCCCGGTGCCGGATCTGATTCCTGTTGATTCTGCTGGAACGCCCTGCCAGGCAATCACCGCATTTTCTGCATTAGAACCCCTAAAAAAAACCTCCGTGGCCGCGTTGTGTCGAGAGTGGTCGAGATGCAAGGAAGAACGACGAGGCGACAAATGTCGTCGAGGAGTGATGACGCAGCAGATCGGCCGCTATCGACGCAACCCTGCGGGACGCTTGCGGTTGCATTTCAGGCTGCGTCGTTCGTCATCGACGGGCCTGTTTTCTCTGTCGCTTGAAGCGGGGCCGTCTCTTCCTCACTTCTTGCCTGAAATGCAACCACAAGCGTCGCGGCTCACGCAGGTTTAGTTAGGGGTTCTTAATTCTTTACGGAATTGATCGCGTTGAGCAGATCAAGATAATCCACTGAGATGCTGACCAGTTCCTTGTTGTAGAAGTCATTCGGGAAAATGTCTTCCTTCGCACCGGCACCGTTGGCCTGTTTGACGGCTTCTTCTTCTTCTTTCTGTTCCTGCTTCAATTCCTCCTCTTCGGCCCGCAGGACCCCTTCGTTGAGCGAGATCGACTTGTCGTTCTGGCGCTCGAGATACTTCGTGATCAGCTTTTTGATCTGAACAAAGTCCTTATCTTCGCCGACGCGGGTTTCGCTCTTTTTCGTGAGTTGTGACACAATGGCATCCGTGACGCTGGCAGAAAACGGCACATAGTCGGCCCGCGTAATACGGTCGAATTCCAGTGCGTTGTCCAGTGAATCTTCACCGACTTCACGATGATTCAGCAGCGAAGGCAACGTGACATCCGAAGTAACGCCCTTCGTCTGTGTGCTGTCACCGTTGACCCGATAAAATCTCTGGATGGTCAACTTCAATGCGCCCCGGTCCTGCTGTTTCAACAACGATGAGAAACGGCTTGCGGCGACCGGAACGACATTCTGTACAGTGCCCTTACCGTGCGTTGTGCGGTCACCGACCACAATGCCGCGGCGATAATCCTTGATGGCTCCGGCGAAGATTTCAGAGGCGGATGCCGAAAACCGGTTACAGACCACAATCATCGGCTTTCGCCAATAAACTTCCGGGTCTTCGTCATCGAATGGCTGCACGTTGTCACCCGGCTCTTTGACCTGCACGACAGTGCCTCGCGGAATGAACAGGCCGGAGACATCGATCGCTTCCTGCAGTGCTCCTCCGCCGTTCCAGCGCAGATCAACAAGCAGCACGTCGACCTGTTCTTTCTTGAACTGATCCAGAACCAGCTTGACGTCACGCGATGTGCTCTTGAATTCTCCTCCCTGAGCAGCACCGTCAAAGTCGCGATAGAACGACGGAATCCGCAGGACACCGATTCGGGACTTGCGTCCGTCGATCCACTCGGACGACTCAATGACCTTGCCTTTGACTTCATCTTCCGTGATTTTCACTTTGGTTCGTGTCAAGACGTATTCTTCAATGCCGCCAGCTTCTTTCTGGACCTGCAGCTTCACCTTCGTGCCTTTCTTGCCGCGAATCATAGTGACGACCTTTGTCAGCTTCATTTCCAGAACGTCGACATAGTCGCTGACAGCATCGAAGGAGACACCGATGATCTTGTCACCCTTGACGATTCGCCCGTCGACAAATGCAGCACCGCCCTCAATCACTTCTTCCACGATGGTGTAACCATCTTCGTACTTCAGGCGGGCTCCGATCCCGTCCAGCTGCAGCCGCATTTCCATCTCGAATTCATCCCGTGACTGGGGTGACATGTAGCTGGAGTGCGGATCAAGGCAGTGAGTCATCGACGACAGATACAGTTCCAGAACTTCGTGCGCTTCTGTCTGGTCCAGAAACAACTGATTCGTGTGATATCGGATATGCAGCCGCTTACGGGCTTCCGTCAGGTCAACATCGTCCAGCTTCAGCATCAGCAGGTCGAACTTGATCCGCTTTCGCCAGCGTTCGTCGAGTTCTGTTTCATCCGCAGCCCAGGAGACGTCATCCGGGTCGCGAACCATTTGTTCCTCCACCGTGAAATCGTGTTCTGCATCAATCGCCACTCCGATTTTGACGGCTCGTTCGTTCATGCGGAGCCGGAATCGATCAAAGACAGTTGAGGCAAACTGCACATCACCCTCAAGAATCCTGTCGTCAAGCGACGTCTTCTCAACGGTGAAACCGTCTATGTCTGACTGAACAAAGTAGAGTTTCTGCGGATCCCAGATTTCGATGTACCGGTTCATCAGCTTCTCGGAGAGAGCGTCATCAATCTCCGGATGGTTGATGTGCCGCGAAGTCACCATCGACGCAACGAGCTGAGCCGTTTTGCCGTCCTCGGCGGTCAGCACAACTTTGTCAGCAGCCGCGGCGAAACCTGTCGCGAGACAAACTACAGCCGCCAGCAGCGCAAATCGTCTGGCGGAAGTCAGTGTGGTCATACAAGAATTCCTTCGACAAACGCACGTTCGATGCAGTCCCAGGATTCACCGGGCGGCACCGGACTCGGACAAACGAAAACACAGTCGGCTCGCAGCGTATTGAAACAGGTCTGTAACTCCGGAGGCAACAGTCG
>JANNGQ010000458.1:0-1635 GCA_031403975.1 Planctomycetota bacterium | reverse complement strand
CTCGGTTTGGAAAGCGGCGGGCAATGAGCTTTTGGCCCGGCAGCTCCACCATCTGTCGGTGCTCAGCTTGTCGCTCAGCACGCTTCATATCTTCAAACCGCACGCCGGCCTGGAAGACGTGCTGAAAACCATTCCGGCCTGGGAGCGAAGTCAAAACATTCAGGGTCACCAACTGCTGGCACAGTCGATTCTGGGTGGCAATCCCCAGGAAGCGCGCAAATACATGATCCTGCATATCATGGGCGACCCGGTTTACACCAATCTGCGGCGCGAATTTTTCCAGCTTTGAGACGATTTGGCGCAGGCACGTCCGGTTCAGAGCAGCGGTAAAGAAGTCTCTCCAAGAATTCGGTTCCTCCGATGAAACGAGGATCATGTAGCGCAGACCTCCTGCCTTTCAGGGAGATCTGCGGCTTTGGGGCAATTCGGAGACGAAAAGCCGCAGACCGCAGAAAGCGCGGTCTGCGCTACATGATTTTCATCGGTCGTGTTGCCGTCGAAGCGGCATGAAAACTCTTACGCCATGGAAAATACTCAGAAGCCTTGCAAGCCGTTTTTGATCGGATGCAAAGCGCTCAGCGCTCTGCTGATGCTCCTGGTTGTTTTGCAACCTTTGATGGGAACCGGCAACGCCGCGCATGTGATGGACATCGGGTCTCGATTGGAGCTGTTTGTCGATGACACCCTCATCGACCGGCTGAAAGGGGCACAGCTTCGATTGAATCATCCCGTCGATGCGGGCGTTGCCATCCAGTTCGATCGTCCGTGGGAAGGAGCATTCAGTGGTTACGTGACGGTGATCAAGGATGGGCCGGCCTACCGCCTGTACTACCGCTGCCTGCCAATTGCTGGCAAGGATGGCAACGAGAATGAAGCAACCTGTTATGCGGAATCGACGGATGGTATTCAGTGGACCAAGCCCGAGCTGGGAATCTACGAACTGATGGGGACCCGGAAGAACAACGCCGTCCTGGCGCACTCCGCGCCGTTCACCCACAACTTTAGCCCGATGCTCGATGCCCGTCCGGGAGTAGCCACTGCGGAGCGTTTCAAAGCGTTGGGCGGCACGAAGGAGTCGGGACTGGTGGCGTTTGTTTCCGCCGACGGACTCCACTGGAAGAAATTGCGCGAGCGAGCGGTGATCACGCAGGGATATTTCGATTCGCAGAATGTCGCATTTTGGTCGGAAGCTGAAAAGCAGTATGTCTGCTACTTCCGGACTTTCAAAACAATCGCCGGCAGAGGCGTTCGCTGGATCACTCGAACCACTTCGAAGGACTTTCTAAACTGGAGCGAGCCAGTTGAAATGACTTTTGGCGAAGCACCGCCCGAACACCTCTACACAAACCAGACTCATCCGTACTTTCGCGCACCTCATCTCTATATAGGAATTGCCGCGCGTTTCATGCCGGGCCGGCAGGTTCTAACAGATGCCCAGGCCAAAGTCATCAACGTCGACTCCAGCTACTTTAAGGATTGCTCTGACAATGTGCTCTTGACCAGTCGCGGCGGGAACCACTATGACCGGACCTTTATGGAAGGCTTCATTCGTCCCGGCATCGGTCCGGAAAACTGGACCTCACGGACAAACTATCCGGCTCTCAATGTCGTTCCGACCGGACCGAGCGAGATGTC
>JANNGQ010000457.1:0-2642 GCA_031403975.1 Planctomycetota bacterium | reverse complement strand
GCCGATCTGCCCGGCCTCGCCAGGGCGGCGCACGACGCCGGCATCCCGCTCATCGTGGACAACACCTTCGCGGCGGCCGGCTACCTGTGCCGCCCCATCGAGCACGGCGCCGACGTGGTGGTGGCTGGCGTTCGGCCTCGCGGTGTTCGTCAGTCGTCGGGAGGCACTCGTGAAGTTTCTCCCGGCGGCGGTAGTCCCTCTTGCGGCTTTTTTTGTCACTAATTGGCTGGCGACGGGAGGAGTGAAGCCGTTCTACACGACTTACGGAACGGACACTTACGTTTACGAACACAACGGCATCCCGAGTTACTGGTCGAACCCTCGCGATCTGGATGCGAACAAAGAATCAACGTCCACATATCTGTTTCATTGCGTGCTGGGTCATCACGGACTGCTGGCACTGACGCCCGTGCTGCTGCTGTCGGTGTTCGGTTGGTTTTTCGTGCTGCTGAGAGGTCAATCGCGAACTCGTCGCTGGCTGGTCCTGGCCGGAGCCGCGATGACACTGATTACGCTCGGTTTCTATTTGAGCAGGACTGAGAACTACAACTACGGCGGCAACTCGGTCGGCCTTCGCTGGATGCTGTGGCTGTCACCGTTCTGGTGGATTGCCATGGTACCGGCTCTGGAGCGAATGAATCGGCGAGTGCTTCGAGGTTCCGCGGCTGTGCTGTTGCTGCTGTCAATGATCTCTGTCGGCTGGTCTCTGGATCGTCCGTGGCGTCCGTCGTGGCTGTTTCAGCAGATGGAAGCTGCCGGATGGATTCACTATCGAACCCTGCCGAAGCCATTTGATCCGCCGCGATCATCCGTATTCAGCACCATGCCGCGCGAGCCGGGCACAACGATGACCTGGATCAGCAGCGACGGAGAATCTCTGATGGTGACCGTCGCTGATGAACAGCCGGATGAGACGTGGTTGCAACTGGACGCGCGCTTCAAAGAGCGCGGACAGCCCAACTTGTTTGATGCCAGCTTTGGTCTGAACCTGCAACTATGGAATAGTCGGGGAGTAGTCTCGACGAAAGGGACTCACGGAATCGATAGACATCTGTCCCTTGAGGCTCTCTTTTCCGGGATGCCGGAGTCTCATTTCTCGGCGATACCAATTATTGCAGGTCGGATTATTACAAGTCGGAACCCTACGCGTCAGCAGTTCAATTCAGCCGGCATTTTGTGGGTCACGTCAAAGTCCGATCCGACGAAGGCCTGGAAGGTCGAACGCGGTGCCGCTCGAGTGTTTGTCGATGGCCACCCGGTCTTCGGCAACTGCTGGCATCGGTGCGACGTGATGTACTGCGACCAACTTCCGTTCGGCGTCCTGCAGTGGAAGACAACGGTGACGTCCGCAGCAACCGGCGAAGTTCTGAGCACGAAGACGTGGATTGCTGAGGCGTACTGAAGCCGTCTGCGATTTACTGTTGGCCCGCCGCTCCGTCGGCGGGAATTCGTAGGGTAGGCTTCAGCCTGCCTGTTTCACCGGAGGACTGTCGAGTGGCGTCCCGTGTGTGGAGCGAACAGCGACAATCGTCTCACTGGATTCCATTCGACGCCGATGGTAAACAATTGTGCGTCGGAAAAGCCACAATTCCGGCTGCTTCAGTCCCGCCAATCGTCGATCCTCAGGATTCCTCCCATGACTGCTTCTTCGTCCAGACGTCAGTTTCTTGCATCTTCGGCGATCGGAGCGGCAGCCATTATGGCCGCTCCGGCTGTCGCCACTCCGAGCCGCACCACCGGCGAAGTGATCATCGGTGAAGGCGATTACAAGTATCGTGTCAATCATGCGTTTCCGCAGCTGCCGGACAAGTACACATGGCAGACAACTCACAACGTGGCGCTCGACAAAGCCAGCAATCTGTATGTCATTCACGAAGGCCGCCGAGACCTGAAGGATCATCCGTCGATCTTTGTGTTCGACAAAGACGGCAAGTTCGTGCGGGCCTTCGGATGTCAGTTTCAGGGTGGCGGGCATGGGATCGAAGTCCGAGACGAAGGCGGCACGGAGTTTCTTTACGTCGCCGCATATCAGCAGGTCAAAGCGTTTGCCAAGATGACTATGACCGGTGAAACAGTCTGGTCGAAGAAAGCACCGATGGAATCCGGTAAGTACGCTGCCGGCGAAGACATCTCAACGGAACCGACATGGAGTCGCCAGGGTTTCCTGCCCACAAATTTTGCGTTCCTCGACGACGGCGGCTTCCTGCTTGCCGACGGCTACGGCACGTGCTGCATTCATCGATTTGACAAAGATGCAAAGTGGATCAGCAGTTTCGGGGGAGCTGGTGGCGGACAAGGCACGTTCGATACGGCCCACGGCCTGTGGATCGACAACCGCCCTGGCCGTGAACCGTCGATCGTCGTGACCGACAGGGCTCACGATACGCTGCAGATATTCACGATGGACGGTGTCTACAAAGAAACGCTGACCGGTTTCGGTCTGCCGGCGAATGTCGATACCTGGCAGAACCTGATGCTGATTCCGGAGCTGAAAGCCTGCGTCACGCTGCTGAATGAAAAGAACGAGGTCGTGGCAAGACTGGGTCGCCCGCCTGAAGGACAACCGGCTGTCGAAGGCCTGCGAGGCAAGCCGGATCAGTGGGTCGATGGCCAGTTCGTACATCCTCATGACGCCTGCTTCG
>JANNGQ010000456.1:0-3068 GCA_031403975.1 Planctomycetota bacterium | reverse complement strand
TCGTGTCTCAGGAAGCAAAGACCCTTCTCACGAAGTTCCCCGCCACTGAAGCACAACTGTTTGAGTACGACGTGATTGTTGCCTTTGACCCGGACTGGAGCCGCATGTCGACTGAGCAGCAGACGTTTCTGAATCGGTGGGTGTCCGAACATGCCGGCGGGCTGGTCCTTGTCGCCGGTGAGATCTTCACCCCGAAGCTGGCTCAGGAATCGGATGCGTTTCGGGACATCAGCGTTCTGTATCCGGTTCTGTTGAATCGCATGTTGCCCGATCTCCAGATCAGCCAGCGTGCCGACGAACCCTGGCCCGTCGCGCTGACTCCGGAAGGACGAGCCACAGAGTTTCTGAAAATCGCCGATGTCACCGGCAACGCAAGCGTTGATCTGTGGTCCACATTCAAAGGTATCTTCCGCTCGTATCCTGTGCGGGGTATCCGCGACGGAGCGGTCATACTTCTGGAATACGGCAACCC
Organism: Planctomycetota bacterium; assembly: GCA_031403975.1. GTDB lineage: Bacteria > Planctomycetota > Planctomycetia > Planctomycetales > Planctomycetaceae > SXXK01. The sequence continues at coordinate 2,596 of JANNGQ010000456.1, read as the reverse complement.
CAGGGCTCGCACAGAAATCGGCCAGCCGCCGTTTCTCGCTTCGCAGTTCTACGGCACTGGGAGAACCATCTTCATCGGTTCGGCGGAGACATGGCGATTGAGAGAGATTTCTCCGCAGGGACATCAGCGATTCTGGACAAGCCTGATTCGCGAAGTCGGCCAGGGACGCCGAAGCCGCGGCAATGCACGCGGTCTCCTGCTGCTGGATCGGTCAGAACTGTCGCCCGGACAGCCGGTCAGCATCCGAGCCCGGCTGTATGACTCACGCCTGCAGCCGCTGGTGACGGAGTCCGTCCCGCTGACGATCGTCGATGCGGAAGGCCGCACCATCAGCATCCCTGATCGGCTTAACGCCGACGGACGAGGCACCGGACAGTACGTCAGCAGTTTCCGTCCATCGCGATCAGGTGTGTATCGCATTTCAGTTCCGGTACCGGAGTCGTCCGACGTGCTGAAGACCACGATCGATGTGGTCCTGCCGAACCTGGAATCCCGGAACCCGACCCAGAACATCGAGTTGCTGACCAATTTGACGAAGGACACTCAGGGCCGTTACCTGGCCCTGTCGGAGATCGCCACCCTGCCCTCCCTGCTTCCCGATCAGAGTCAGCCGGTCGTCGTCGACGAACAACTTCGAACCCTGTGGGACCGCCAGTGGATGTTGTTCACGATGGTCGGGCTGCTGGCGCTCGAGTGGATTCTGCGGCGCGTGTGGCGGTTGTCGTAGCACAGGCGACGCGGGCCGGTGTGTGATTTCTGTCCCCTCTCCCCCGTCGAACGACTCGCAATGTCAACTCGCTTGCCAACGGGGGAGAGGGCCAGGGTGAGGGGGGATACTGAAACTTCGACGACGGCGCGCTACGAACCGACGTGCTCGAAACGGGGTGAGCGTCAAGCCCCCTCATCCGGCCTTCGGCCACCTTCTCCCCCGATCTCGGGGGAGAAGGGACCGGGCGAGAGTCTTGAAAAATGGCCGCGATGAATCCCCGCCGGCGGAGCGGCGGGGCAACAGTGGTGGCGCGGCGGGTTTGCCTGGCGACCGGGTTCCTGTCACGATGCCGGGATGCTCGGATAGTGTTCGGATCTCCTGGAGTTCCCGCCTCATGCGATCTTTTGTATTGCCAGCCTTGTTCTTCGTCTCAACCGCAATCACGGCATCGGGAGTGGCTCAGGACGACCGCATTCCGCACGCTCAGGATAAGCCTCCCGGACCGGCGCTGTCGCCGGCAGAGGCCATTGCGAAGATGACTGTGCCGGAAGGGTTTTCTGTTGAGCTGGTCGCGTCTGAGCCGGACATTGTCAATCCAGTCGCGATGACGATCGACGAGCGAGGTCGGTTCTGGATCACGGAGTCCCTTGAGTACCCTCGACGCGAAGCCGGGCCCGGGAAAGATCGGGTCAAGATTCTCGAAGACACCGACGCGGACGGAAAGGCAGACAAGTTTACGGTCTACATGGAAGGCCTGAACATTCCGAGCGGCATCGCCGTGGGCCATGGCGGAGTCTGGATTGCGAATGCCCCGGACATCCTGTTCGTTCAGGACACGAACGGTGACGGAACAGCCGACACGTCAGAAGTTGTCGTCACCGGCTTCGGTCGCGATGACACTCACGAACTGCCGAACTCGCTGACCTGGGGACCGGACGGATGGCTCTACGGTCTCAACGGAGTCTTCAATCCCGCTCATGTGACGTACGGCCCGAAGAACCCCAACTACAGGTTGGAAAAGGTGTCTGGAACTTTGGAGGCACCAACCGTATCAGATGACAGCAAGGTGCCGGAGAGTTCCAGACACCTTTTTCAACGCGAACCGCAACAGTCCTGGCGATTCACATGTGCGATGTTTCGTATTCATCCGAAGACTCGCGAGTTTCAGGTGTTCTGCGAAGGCACCAGCAATCCGTGGGGCATCGCATTCAATGACGAAGGCGAAGCGTTCATCAGTGCCTGTGTGATCGACCATCTGTGGCATCTGACCGAAACCGGCTACTACCATCGTCAGGGAGGCCCGTATCCACCGTTCACATGGAAGATTGAAAGCATCGTCGGACACAAGCACCAGAAGGCCGCCTACTGCGGCATTCACTGGTACGACAGCGATGCGTATCGAAGGCTACCCGGGCCTGATCGTGCACGGCCCGCTCATCGCCACGCTGCTGATGGACCTGCTGCGCCGGCAGATGCCCGAGGCCGACGTGGCGAGCTTCCGCTTTCGCGCGCTGCGGCCGACCTTCGACGGCCGGCCGATGCGCGTCAACGGCTTGATCGACAGCCCCCAGGCGGCTGCGCCGCCGTCCCCCGAGGGGAGCTCGGCCGCCTTGGGGCGGCCCGGCGGTGGCCGGCAGCCCGACGGCAAGACCATCAAGCTGTGGGCTCAGGATCATGAAGGCTGGCTGACGATGGACGCCGTGGCCACGCTGCGCTGAAGTCTTCCATCAGCGCTTACCAACAGGGCTCACCATGCAACCGCTCAAAGGCCTGACCGTCGTCACGCTGGAACACGCCATCGCGGCGCCGTTCGCCACACGCCAGCTTGCCGACTTGGGCGCGCGTGTCATCAAGATCGAACGCCCGGGTGTCGGCGACTTCGCGCGC
>JANNGQ010000455.1:0-2224 GCA_031403975.1 Planctomycetota bacterium | reverse complement strand
GACTGAACCCAAAATCCTGGCGGATCCGGACCGGCTCGATCGTTCGCGCCGATCGATTATTGACGCCCACCCAGCCCGGATCGCGATCAAATGATTCCGCTTTCATCATGCCCTGCGCAGCGGCGAGTTGAAAAAGGTGTCTGGAACTCTCCGGCAATGGTTTTTCGACTGGCTTTCCTGGCGCCTCCAAAGTTCCAGACACCTTTTTCAACGCCCCGACCACGTTCGGATCAATCGTGAATGCGTACAACACTCCTCCCGAACCTACCGTGAACCGCAACTGGGCGACGCCGTCGGCAGCCACGTCGCGCAACGTTCGCTTCCCGTCGAACACGACATGATGACTCAGCGAATCTCCGTTGATCGTCGCATGTGCAACAGTCGTGAATTGATTGTCTGCCATAGTCACAACTTCGATACTGATCGGCCCGACTCCATTGATCGACAGATTCTGCCCGTCGAACTTCATCCGGCGAGTCACCAGTGTCCCTTGATCAACCGAGACGAAACCATCCGGCCGCAATCGAGCTCGGAAGACCCCTCCGCCGCTCACGCGATATGGCCTCGGATGATTTTTCCCCCAGGAAGAACTCCCGTAGTAGTAAATCAGTTCGTCACCGATCCTCAGTGGGGCATTGGAGAATTCCGTCATATATCCACCGTCATTGTGTCCGTTATTGCCGCCTTCCTGTCCGTTGGGAATGAAGACTTCCGGGAATCCATCCTCGTTTCTGAACGGTACTTTCTTCCAGTTCAGTCCGTCACGGCTGACAACGAGTTTCATGAACGCGCTGCCATTCGCGGAGTACGGATAGTCATCTTTGCTGTGCCAGATTCTCAGTCCGCCCAACCACAACGATCCATTCCGCCACGCTGTGGATGAGTAATACTCGTCCGTCGGCATGTCGCCGTTCCGCTCGGCCGCTGTGGGAATCAGGCTCAGCCGCGTGACCTGCTGCAGATCGATCGGACGATCGAGCTGATCGGTAAAGAGGAATCCTCGTGCCCGAAGTCGGTTCGTGTTCTCGTTGTCTGTGACGCCGGCCCATCGCTGACAACTCAGAAACCGCCCTGTCACCTTGTCGTGATAAAACGTGGTAACGTCTCCGGTACCGTTCATTAAACGGCCATCCTGCTCGATTGTCCTCGACCCGGCTGTCAGGATTCTTGCTCCCCGCTTCCAATGAACGCCGTCCGCCGATTCGACGTAATAAGTCCCCTCGCGTCCCGGCCCCCAGTTGGCAAAGAACAGCCAGCCCTTATACGGACTCTGCGAGTCTGTCTCATCGTACATACAGGAGAACAGATCGACGTTCGTGGCACTCGTCCTGCTCTCCGGATCATAGAGATCGATGGCAATCCGCTGCGGGGTTCCGTCATCGCCTTTGACCCAATTCAAAGCATCCGGAGACGTGAACCGATAGATCCGCACGCGGTCGGCCGACTCGCCCGGCCAGCTGGATGCGAAGGCCAGCGTGAACATCACCCATTTCTTCATTTGCGTGTCGTAAACGATTGTGCCATTGGCTTCGAGCGTCGATTTGGTTTCACCAAACTCATTCGCAATCGCCACGACCGGCTCATTTCCTCCGCCATCTTTTTTCGGCTGCCGCAGAGTCCTTTGCAGGCCGGATTGCCAGGCAATCAGTTCGTCATCGACAAAGAGCTGTGCCTCGCCGCTCTTGAGCGTCATCAGCGGCACTGACGTATCTCTGCTCTGCGCAAAAGCTCCGCCGGTTACCATCCCCATCGCTGCGACAACGCACAGGAAGTACCGCATTCGAGTCTCCATGCTTCAGTAAAGAATCCAGGGACCTCGACTCTCAGGCAACGGCAGCAGAAATGAAACAGAAAGGGTCAGCGAGGCGAACAGAAACTCATAGGTCTCTCACTGACGCTTTTTGAAGTTGCGATTTTAGGCCCGGAGGGCCGGCATAACCTCTGCCGGTGGCGTCAGCCACCGGTATTGTGACTGTTGCCCTGCTGAGGCCTGAAGGGTCGACACAATCGCAGATGTGTCGGCCTTTCAGGCCTGGAACATCGGTTTTCTTCGGTCCCGGGGGTTATCGCCACCGGCTGACGATGTGTCTGGCCTCCGGCCCTGTGAAACAGAGCAACTTCAGAACTGACGCTTCGGTCTACAGCGAGTAAGTCATTACTCGTCATTCCTTCGCCCTCACTTCGCTCTTTCATTCCCCTTAAACAGTCTCCGTTCCAGTCTCGG
>JANNGQ010000454.1:0-6923 GCA_031403975.1 Planctomycetota bacterium | reverse complement strand
CAGTGAAGTGAGCGAAACGCTCGAATCATAGGTCTGCGGTCCGGACCCACTGATCGCCGACGCCATCAGAATCGTTCCGGCGAGGACGGCAGACGCATCAAACAGCCGTTCCGGATCCGCTTTGCCGGCTTTCCCGGACTTTCCGTTGATCCAGTCGAGGAGTGAATCCACGATCAGCCGCCGAAGGATGAACCGGCGATAGAAGCCCTTGGTATCAATCTCGTCCGGGTCCCATTCGCCGAACACATAATTCGTGCGTTTGTTCACCGGATGCAGGTGATCGTGAGACCTCATATCGAGGCTCAATTCGGTGAGCCGGCTGATTGAGAAATGGGCACCGGCAACAAGATCATCCGGAAGCTCACGCATGAAGGCGATCGTGGAATTGACCAGGGCTTCGTAGGGGCCCGCGGCAGCTCCGACTTCGCTGAAATACAGCGGCAACGGGCAGAATCGTTCATGCGAGTAGACTTCTGAACGGCGGTCATTTTCCAGGACCGCGACCGGGCGGTATCCGACATAGTGATTGAGCCAGTTCAGAGCACCTTCAATTGTCTGCTGCCGCTTGCTGTCTCCGTATTCGGCCCGGGCGGACAGTACCGCTTCAAACATCCGGGCCAGCAGCAAAGGCGCGTAGTTTTCGGCATCCGTCAGATGTCCCAGCAGATCCGCGTGATGGCTGCGATAGGCCGGCAGGAGATCGTTCAGAGTCAGCAGAATCACGGCTTCGGCCTGCGCCGGATTCGCACAGGCGGGGTCACCGGACTGCGACAGCCGCTGCAGTTCTGTCAGGAGAAAATCCCGCAGCGCCACCGGCGACGATGCGCGCGATGGATCCCGGAACAGTTCATTCAGCCCGCTTCGGAAACGCGCGCTGGCAGCACCTTGTGAGAAGTTCAGATAACCCAGCAGATCTCTGAGCGCATCGGCGTCGACGGGGGCTGGAGGGCTGGCTGCCGAGGGTTTTCTGGTACTCACGCGGGGCATATTCTGTCAGAACGGAACAAGGGAACGGTCAGAATAACGAGTTGTCGTCAGTGTGCGCATTTTTGGCGGCACGAATGAAGGAGGAAAGGGTGGACTTGTGATCGTGTTGAATTGGGGAGTGATTGTTTCTTTCTTAGTTCGACTGTCCCAGGTTCTCTTGACGACCCGATCCAGCTCGCCTGGATGGTGAAGCTGATGGAGAGCTAGCCGTGCAACGCCCCACAACCCCACCCATTCTTTCTGCATTCCCGCCTTCGGAGGGAATGCAGAAAGAATGGGTCAGTGTTTTATTTGCGCTTTTAGCTCTCCATCTGCTTCACCAACGGCACGAGGCCGTTGGTGTCGAATGTGGGACCGTCGAATTAGTGCTGTTTGTTCTTTCCGGCCACCGTCCCCCCCGTGCCCCCCGTTTCGGGGGCAACGGGGGGCCAAGGTGAGGGGGCTTTTAATTCTTCTCTTCCTTCACGTCGCAACCATACGCATGAACCCCCTCATCCGGCCTATCGGCCACCTTCTCCCCCTGGGAAGGGACGGAGGGACGGAGGGACGGAGGGACGTGTCAGACTTAAGACCGGGAGGCGTGCCTGATTGCATGGGCTATTTCGCATACTCCACATTGCGGGTTTCGCGAAGGACTGTGACTTTGATTTCACCGGGATAAGTCAGCGACTGTTCGATGGCGTTGGCGATGTCGCGGCTCATGCGAGCGGCCTGGCGGTCGTTGATGCGGCCGGAATCGACGATGACACGGATCTCCCGGCCCGCCTGAACGGCGAACGCATGTTCGACCCCGGGGAAGCCGCAGGCGAGAGACTCGAGTTCTTCCAGCCGCCGTACATATTTTTCGAGTGTCTCGCGGCGGGCTCCCGGACGCGCGGCGGAAATTGCATCTGCGGCAGCGACGAGCACTGTATAGATGTACTCCGGACGAATGTCATCGTGATGGCCGCCGGCTGCATGCACGACTTCAGGGCCTTCTCCATATCTTTTGAGGAGTTCGGCACCGACAGCCGGATGACCACCCTCCATTTCGTGATCTGCCGCCTTGCCGATATCGTGCAGAAAGCCGCAGCGGCGACCGATGCCGCCGTCCAGTCCCAGTTGTTCGGCCATCATTCCGCAGAGGTGCGAAACTTCGATGGAATGCTGGCGGACGTTCTGACTGTAGCTGACCCGGAAGTGAAGGCGTCCCATCAGGTCAACAATTTTCGGATGCAGGCCGCGAACACTTGCTTCTTCACACGCCTGCATTCCGAGTTTGCGGATATGCACTTCCATTTCCTTCGTCGTGTCCGCCACGATTTCTTCGATCCGTGACGGATGAATGCGGCCGTCCTGAATGAGCTTGATCAGCGACAACTTGCCGATTTCACGTCGGACACTGTCAAATGCAGAAACGATGACCACGCCCGGAGTGTCATCCACGATGACATCAACGCCGGTGGCTTTTTCGAAGGCTCTGATGTTGCGGCCTTCGCGACCGATGATACGGCCCTTGACTTCATCACTGGGAATGTCGACGGTTGAAACGGTCGTTTCTGAGGTATGAGCCGACGCATAGCGCTGTACGGCCATCCCGATGATTTCACGGGCCTGACGTTCGCAGTCGGCTTTCACTTCCGATTCGTGTTTCAGGATCATTGCGCCGGTCTGGTCGGACAGTTCACGATCCAGCCGTTTCAGCAGCTGTTCGGTCGCCTGTTCGCGCGACAGCTCACTGATTTTGTACAGCTGTTCCTGCTCGTCCTTCAGCATCCGGCTGAGTTCCGCCTCTTTGGCTTCCATGATCTTGCTGCGTTCGGCCAGTTTCTGCTGAGTCCCCTGGAGCATCTTTTCCTTCTTGCGAAAGGAATCCTGCTGCTCTTCCAGATGGACGTCCCGCTTGTCGAGTTCTCTTTCGCGGTCACGCTGCTGACCGCGGGCTTCTTCCAACCTGGATTCGAGCAGCTCGCGTCGCTTGAGCATGTCTTCCTTGAGCTTCAGCTCCTGATCCTTGGCAAGGTTTTCAGCATCTCGCTCAGCCTGGCGAATGATCTCATCACGGGTCTTGTAGGCTCCTCCTTTGATCAGTCGATCAGCGAAGTAGCCGACAGCAACACCCACGATCGCGGCAATCAGGCCAACGATCAGCGGACTGTCCATGGATACGCCCCTCAATTCACGAACCGTCCCTGCAACCTCGTAACGAGGCGTGAAGAGCTGACAACGACGCGTATCCGCAGCTGAGTCCGCCGGTCAGCCCTGCCCGGGCCGACTTCTTCACTTGTTGCGGTGTCATCTCCGGAACGTCCACCAGTTGAATCCAGGCAGCCCGAAGTTTCACCGGTCGAGACACATCTGCACGTCGAACAGAATCAGACTGATGCTTCAGCAGAATCCGAGGGCCGGGAGGCCCGGTTGCGGAAGGCAAAGGCCGGACGACAGCGCGAACCACGACCGAATCCGTCAGACAGCTTCGCAGCTGACTGGATTCCGTCCGGCACACGACTGCAAAACGTCGGATTCTCAGCAAAGCGGAGAATCCCGGCGTGCAACCTGCCAGCAGCAAAATCAGCCCAAGGAGAACCATGTGTGCAATCAGCTGTCCAGAGACTCAACAAGGTCGAATGACAAATTCAGGCTGCTCAGCACTGGCGAACCAATACCAAGCGATCGTACAGTCAGTTTCACAGCAGGTCCGGAAGACCTGGTTTGTTCACACCCGTTCCGAGCTGTCCGGAAACCCCGATCAGTCCCGGAAAAGGACTGGCGGATGCTATCACAGCGTGAGTCTGAATCAACTCAGAGTTGCCCGCCAGGACTGAGTGCCGTTGAATTGACCACATTTCCCGATCAGCTTCAGTCCGGATTGACACGCCTTGCCGGCTCAGGGCAGGGCATTTTGCTGGCGGTCTCCGGAGGCCACGACAGCATGGCGCTGCTGCATGGCGCAGTCCTGCTGAGGCCATCGCCGGATGCGGGCTTCCGACTGGCAGTGGCTCACCTCAATCACGGTCTGCGCGGAGAGTCCGGACGCCGCGATGCCGAGTTGGTGCGATCGGTGGCTGATCGCCTTGGTCTGACTGTAGTCGTTACTGAATGTGATCCCGGTGAGTTGCGGGCCCGGTCGCAAGGCAGTCTGGAAGAATCTGCCCGGAACACGCGGTACGAATTTCTGCGCCGGACAGCGATCGCACTTCAACTGCCGTTTGTAGCGACCGCTCATCACGCGGGTGACCAGGCTGAGACAATCCTGCACCATGTTCTGCGAGGCACGGGACTGCGGGGAATGCGGGGCATTCCGGAGCGCAGGCCGCTCGGTGAATCCGTCACGTTGATCCGCCCCATGCTGACGATCTCACGGGATACGATTCAGCATTTTGTGACGGAGCAGCAGATCTCGTTTTCCGATGATGGAACAAACGCTGACTCAGACTTCACTCGGAACCGGATCCGGAATCAACTACTGCCCTCGTTGCGCAAGGAATTCAACCCGCGGGTTGATGCGGGCCTCATACGACTGTCTCAGCAGACCGGCGAAGTGCTGGACTGCCTTGATGCGCTCGCCGATCAGATTCTGGACCGGGCGCTGCTGGAGCAGACGCCGTCGGTCTGCAGACTGGACCGCGAAGTACTGCAGCAGTGGCCGGAGCCGCTGATTCGTCATGCCCTGACCGTGCTGTGGTCCCGATGTGCGTGGCCTCGACAGATGATGACCTCTCGGCACTGGACGCAATTGGCCGGAATCATCATCGATGGCAATGAACGGGCGCTGGATCTCCCTGGCCGATTGCGTTTGAGTTGCTCAGGGAGAATCGTCCGGCTTGACCGATCGGAATCGTAGTGGCGATTCAAGCGGCGGTGCGCTGCGGGATCGGCGACTCTGCTCAGAGTCAAAAGAAATCACCGGCCATCGTCGCTGCAGATGTCCGCGCCGTTTGCAATTCGCGGGAGGCACCGGTTAGCATGAACGAATTGCCACCGTCCGCAGTTCCGGGTGTCCTGCTTCACCCACGAGCCGTTCTGATTCGGCCGGGGCCTGGAACTGAATAAAACGCACCTCGGGCCTATTCCCTGAAAATCCACGCACGGAGATCTGAGTAATGGCGGAACCCAATGTTGTCGAATCCCCGCAGTCCGGACAGCAGATTGTCTTCCTCGGCTGTTTTATCGCACTCGTCACGACGTCGTTTGCGTTTGTCAGCCGCATCACGCTCTGTGCCACGCGGTTCGAAACCGAGTTCAATCTCGACAAGGTAAAAATCGGTGAGCTGATCGGTGCGGGGATCTGGCCGTTTGCGATTTCGATCATTCTGTTCAGCCTCGTGATCGACCGCATTGGTTACAAGGTTGCGATGCTGTTTTCGTTTGTCAGCTTTGCCGTGTATCTCCTGTTGGCATGCCTGGCGTATTCGAAGGTTCAGGGAGTCCAGGGCGCAGCCCTCGTGGAAGCACAAAAATCCGCTTACACGCTGATGTATCTGGCGAGCGTCGTACTGGCTCTGGGCAACGGTACAGTGGAGGCATTCATCAATCCGGTGATCGCCACGATGTTCAACAAAGAGAAGACGAAATGGCTGAACATTCTGCACGCCGGCTGGCCGGGCGGACTCGTGTTTTGCGGTCTGGCGACAATTGCTCTTCAAGACACGATGAAGACGGGCGATTGGCGAATCATCGTGGGACTGGTGGCAATTCCGGCCGTGATTTATCTGCTCCTTCTGATCGGCGCAAAGTTTCCGAAAAGCGAACAGGAACAGGCCGGAGTGACCTATCGGGAAATGCTGGCTGAGTTCGGTGCCTTTGGAGCACTGGTGGGCTTTGGACTGATCTTCATGCAGCTGGCCGAGGTTTTTGGTCCGAGTGATCTCGGTGTGCAGCTGCTTGCACCGGCAGTCGAATCTGCCGAAGTTCAGGATGCCATGAAAGAGGCGACAACAAGCACTGGCAGCCCGGCTTCCACGGTAAGCGTGCTGCAACAGTTAGCGACAACGAAATCACGTTATATTGGCTTTGGTCTGGCTGCTCTCCTGACCATCATCTTTGGCGTATATACGCGAAGCCTTGGCCGGCCGATCATGGCCTTCCTGATCATCATCATGATGCCCCTCGCGACGACTGAAATCGGTACGGATTCCTGGATCACAGGTTTGATGGAGGAGCCGATGAAGGCTGCCGGATGGAATGCGGGCTGGGTGCTGGTTTACACATCCGCCATCATGATGGTGATGCGGTTCTTCGCCGGACCAATTGTGCATGCTCTGACGCCGATTGGTTTGCTGAGCGTCAGCTCGGCGTTGGCGATTGCCGGTTTGTTTGCGCTGTCGAAATGCGGCAATGCAGGTTTGGGGATGATCTTTGCCGCAGCGACGCTCTATGGATTCGGAAAGACGTTCTTCTGGCCGACGATGCTGGGTGTAACTGCGGAGCAATGCCCTAAAGGCGGAGCCTTGACTCTCAACGCGATTTCCGGGATCGGGATGATTGCCGTTGGCGTCCTTGGGACTCCGTTTATTGGTTATGTGCAGGCTCAGACGTCCAGTGATGTGCTGAAGGCGGAATCCGCGGCTGTCGCGACCACTGTGATCTCGGAGAAAGAGTTCATGGGAATCAAGTATGAGGCGATCGACCCTGTCAAAGAGGTGACCGTGACTGACGAAACGGGCAAGGCGGCTCTTGCATCTGCCAAGAAAGCCGGCCAGTTCGATGCACTCGGCAAGATGGTGATGTTCCCGGCCTTCATGCTGGCGTGTTACATTGTGCTGTTTCTCTACTTCAAATCGAAGGGCGGCTACAAGGCGCAATCACTGGGCGGGCATTAGCCTGACCTGTTGATCAGGATATCGAGTCGACCGTAGTGAGCGACCGTGGCCTGGACGATGCGCCGACAGTGTGGCTCGACTCCAACATCGCCCTCCACGATGTACGCCTCGGCTCCCAACTGTCGACATTCCTCG
>JANNGQ010000453.1:0-2852 GCA_031403975.1 Planctomycetota bacterium | reverse complement strand
TTCACGGTGCCCGCGATCGGGTCAGCAGGCTGAAGCATAGTCCCAGCGCCTTTTCCCAGCCACGAACCCAATGCGGCACTCTCTGCTCCGCTCAGAGACGTAGGATCCAGAGTGTCAAAGTTTCCCGAGCCAGGCATCGATTCTGTCAGCCGCATCGACACAGTTTCGGCCAGTGGGTTCGACGCGCCTCCAACAATGCTGCCTTTCGGAATGTTGAGGGTCATACCGCGGGCCGGGTCCAATACGAAGGGCAGATTCTGCAGTCCCTGGCCAGCCAGCTCGAATGGAAGAGGCGGCAACAGCGTCGATTGTGCCAGCGACGTGCCGGTCGTAAATCCGAGGAAATCACCGATCATGTCTGGTGCCCGAGTGCTGCGGGCACGACTCTGCAGTCCGCTCACTGCCGGATTCCGTCGCGGACGTGCCGCAGGAGCCGTTTGTGCAGCCGCGGGATCAGTTGCTGCGCGAGGCAAAGTGCCGCTGAGATCCTGTGGACTGGTGCCACCGGCGCTCAGGGAGGGCGACTGGCCAGTCCCCGGTTGCGGCTGTGCCACTGCATCGGTCGCGCTGGCCAGCACCACGCACAGCGCCAAACAGGCAGCCTCTGCGAATCTGCCGCGTTGACTCCTCATCGTAACTCGTCCTGCCTGACAGTCGGAGCAGCACCTGCGAACCGGATTCCGGCCGCACGGAATCAACCAGTCGGCAGTCGGACGCGGAGAGCCATGAGAAACGATCATGCCGGATGTGACAATGCTGCCGCTTGTATTCAGACTCGGCAGACTCATTGCCTCGTATTCGGGCAAAGTCCGCTGATCAATGCGAATGCCAACGAGCTGAGCCGATGATTTGCCGGAAGCAGCCGCGACGTGAATGAATCGGCAGAAATCGCCGAAGTGGATTCATAGCACGGACCATGGTCGTCACCGACAGTCGCCAAACTGAAGTCGCGTCGATATTCTTGATGGGGATGGTGTGCCGCAGTCGGCCAGGAATGACACGTTGTATAGAAACCCGAAGGGTCAGTTTTGAAGTTGCGCGTTTCAGGCCCGGAGGGCCGACATATCCCATGCCGGTGGCGCAAGCCACCGGTAAACGAGAATCAAAAACCTGAGGCCTGAAGGGCCGGCACACTTGTGATTGTGTCGACCCTTCAGGCCTGAATCGCTGTGTTCTCTGTAATCCGGTGGCTCACGCCACCGGCTGACGATGTGCCGGGCTTCCAGCCCTGACGAAACGCGCAACTTCAAAACCAGCGCTTCGGGTTAGTGTCAGTTCCGGCCGCGAGTCGTATATTGCCCGGCAGGCAAATCGCATAAGGAATCTGATGATGGCCGATTTCCCCGCTGAAAAGAAGCGGCGTGCCTTGGCGCAGACTGGTGTCGACCTGACTGTGGAGGCGAGACTGATTTCCGGTTTCGAAATGTTGCCGAGCGGATGTTTTGCCATGCTTGTGCACATCAACGGTTCGAAGTCCCGGTCCATTCCGACTGATCAGGAAGGGATCACGATCGGTCGCCAGGAGACAGATATCTGTGTGGACGATGACAGCTTGTCTCCGGAACACTCACGGATCTTCTGCCGTGACGGCGGTTGGTACGTCGAGGCCTGGCAAGTCTGAACGGGACATTTGTGGATTCCGTCCGTGTTGTTTCGTGCCTGTTATGTAATGGAGACCATCTTCAGTGCGGTGAACAGTCATTTCGCTTTGTCATGGTCGCAAAACCCGGTGGATCGAGTTCGGCGTGAGTGCCACAACTGCAGCAGAATCCGGCATGTCCGTCACCGGAAGGAGACCATTTCATGAAGTCCATGTCCGTTTGCTTTTGGGGAACTCGCGGCAGCATTCCGACACCGGGGCCGAACACCGCAAAGTACGGAGGCAACACGACGTGTCTGGAGGTGAGGCATGGCGAAACGCGCATTATCATTGATGCCGGCAGCGGCATCCGTGAACTGGACAAGGCATGGCGTAACGAATGCCGTGACGGTCATATCAAGGCCACTCTGCTGTTCACGCATCTGCATCAGGATCATATCCAGGGGTTCCCTTTTTTCTCGTCTGCTTATGATCCTCGGAACAGTTTCGTGATCTACGGTCCGGGGAAGAATTCCCAGTCAATTGACGAGCTGCTCAGTCAGCAGATGCAGAAGGAGTTTTTTCCAGTTCCGCTTTCTGCAATGCAGGCACAGCTGGATTTTCGGAAAGCCATTGACCGTTTTCAGATCGACGAAGTGAATATCCGCACTTTTCTGCTGCCGCATAAAGGCGGTTGCCTGGCCTATCGTCTGGAAGCAGGCGACTCTGTCTTCATCATGGCGACGGACTGCGAACTGGATCAGGCTGCGACCAACAAACCTCAGCTGGGCAAGGATTTCTCCGCTCCCCGAATCTACGATGACGGACTGCTGGAGTTTTTCCGCGGGGCCGGCTTGCTGGCGATCGATTGTCAGTACTCCGATGATAATTATCGGAATCACGCGGGATGGGGACACAATTCCATCACAACCGTGGCGGATTTCTGTCGGCAGGTTCGTCCGCAGAAAGTGGCGTTGTTTCATCATGATCCGGAAAGCAACGATGCCCGAGTCGCTGAATTTGTGTCTGAAGTCCGACGGCGACTCTCGGATCACGGAGTCAGCAGTACGGATGTCTGTGTGTTCGCTGCTCGCGAGCAGCTGACGGTCGCAGTCTTTGACGGAATCCCACAATCTCCCCTGCACGGATCCTGACCAGAAACACGGCGTCGCGGGGCAGAAATAGATAGCTTGCTAGAGGCCTTAGAGATTCGCTATTTAGGGAATCGCGATAGCCATTTATTTTTTGCATTACTCACCGATTTTAGAGATGC